>JACPGN010000196.1 GCA_016182435.1 Lentisphaerota bacterium
GGCAGGAAGCGCTCCACCTCTTCAAAAGTCCGGACCCCGAACTCATTCATGATTCCCTTGAGGCGTCCTTCGCCGGCGTTATAGGCCGCCAGCGCCAGCGGCCAGCAGCCGAACTCCTGCCGGAGATATTTAAGGTACTGCGCCGCCGCATTGGCGCTTTTCTCGGGCGCCAGGCGATCATCCAGCGGAGTAAGGCGCAAGCCGAAGCGCTTAGCCGTTGCGGGCATCAGTTGAAACAGCCCCACCGCCCCGGCCGGACTTTCCGCCTGGGGGTCAAAACCCGACTCCACTTCCGCTATCCAGACCCACTGTTGCGGCACGCCCTCCTGTTCAAAAATCGCCTTCAACCGCGGAATGATCGCCGCCATATCCGCCTGGCCGGAAGAATCGGCCAGAGAGGCAACTGCGGGCAACGAGACGCTTTCCGGCAAAATCAAAGGCGCCTGGCGAAGGGAAAAGCCCAGCGCCGCCGCAAGAGGATCGGCTGGATCAGCGCCTGACCCGACGGCCCCCGCTCCAATTCCCGACTGAGCGGTGTCGGCAGGGACAGGTTCAATCCCCTGGCGCGCTTCGGGCACGTGCGCCGAAAGACTACAGGCGAAAAACACTGAAGCTATGGCTAATCTGAAAAACACGCGCTTCACGGTATTCCCCATGATTATAAAATTATCAGAATCCTGCTATAATGCATTATTCACTAAGGCTTGTCAAGCCCACATTCAAGAATTTTTGGGCTTACCTGCCGCCGGGACTGTTTGCTCTATCCCCCGGGTCGGCTTGGAGCCGCACGGCCTTGACGGCTTGCGCGCCAAAGCGCTGTTGCAGGCGCTCCAAGATTCCGGCGCGTTCGTAACGCGAGAGCTCGTCCAACCAGACGGCGCTGTCCACAAAGATCACGAGCGTCTGGCGGTCCAGGTAGCCGGGCCGCGCGTGAGCGGCGGCGCGCGTTCCCGCCAGTTCGGGCCAGGCCTTCCGGACCTGGTCCAGCAAGGCGGGCTGGCGGCGCTGGTCAATGCCCTTGAAAAGGTTCTTGATAATGTCTGACAGTGTCAGGTCTGGTTCCGGCGCCGGCGGCTCGGTCTGCGGCAGTTGAAACCGTTCGCGGGTTAAGAGCCAATGGGCGGGGTCCTCTTGCCCATGCCGACGCGATCTGGAAAAAAAACGAGCCATAATCAGTCTCAATACTTTTGGCTCTCAGCGTTACGGCAGTAATTTATCGGCAAAGGGCACAGGACGACAAGCGCTAAAGCGAGGCCGTGGCAGCACAGTCATCGCGCTAACGGCTCGTGCTTCGTAGCGAAGACAGCCTTCGCTGACTTCGCAGAGTAGCAGGTAGCGCTCCTACAATCATTCTCCCGATCGCAACTCGACCCGCGTGGCCGGAACGGCAGCCAGAGCAGCGTGAAGAGCATGAGCGCCAGGACATCCGCAGCGAGCAGGTACCACGGCCAGGGACCGAAGTAATCCAACAGCGAGGCCGCCTCCGGCTTAGCACACAGATAGAGGTAATTTGTTTTGAATAACGCGTTAAAGAGCGCCATAACGCCAACGTAGCCATTTAACAGCAGGAAGGCCCGGCGCAGCGACCCGTTCCGCGGCCGGGCCAGGCGGCTCCAGGTCAGGAACAAGATGGAGGTTACTACGCCACCGTGCGCCAGAAAGAACTTGATGTTCGCATAGGACAGAAATGGTCCGGCCAGGTCCGGCGTGAGCACGGCCATGCTGGTTCCGGCCAGGGCCCAATAGTAGCCAAGTTCGAAGGCCCAGGCGCGGCGCGTGAAAAGGGCAAAAACAGTCAGCCACAGAACAAGATCGCAAAGATCGAGCGGCAGGGCTTCGGGAAACCGGAACGCCCCGCTCCGGAAAACATGCCCATACCAGATCAACTCGTTAAGGGCGATGATCGTGCCCAGGCCGAAAGTAATCCAACGCGACGTTGCCGGCCGTGCTCCACCATAGCACTGCGCGACGGCGAGCCATCGTCGCGCCCACCAGGCCAGGATACCGGCCAGGGCCGGAATCGCCGCGAGGATCAGAAGGTGGGGCAGAGAACCAAATTGAAAATCTGTTGTCATGACGGGAATGATTCGCGGAAAAAGGCCCGCGCCAATAATAAACCTGCTTTGGCTTGCTTGACAAGGTCAGTTTTCAACGGGGCGGGGCGAATTTAGGCGGCAAAGCCGCAACTCTAATAACGCCCGGTGAGGGCACCGGGCCTACAGCAATGTTTTTCTGTAGGCCGTCTTCCCCTGACCCGGCGGGATTAAAATTACTATACATCGAGTTGCGCCTCACTGAGTGAGGCGCCCGCTACATAACAAGCTTGCCTTGTCTGAGCTTGACCTGATCTGCCGAATGGTCGAGACTATTGCGCAATAGAGCGGAACTTATGTCTGAACCAATGCTGGCGCTGAGCGCTAATATCCCTGCGATCCTGGCCCTGGCCTTGCTCGCGGTCTTCCTGCTGGGGATACTGTTGCGCGTGCTGGGTTCGCGGGGTTACTTCTCGCGCGCCGCCGCCAATGTTTTTCTGCTGGCGCTCCTGGCGCTCATCTGCGAAGGCGTCCGCCAGCGGACGCTCCTGCCCTTGTCCCTGACGGCGTGGCTGAAAGGACTGGAACTGCTTCTGCTGGCCCTGCTCGCTGTTCAGCTCATCGTCAAGCTTTACATCGAGCAATACCTGGAGCGGCGGCGCAAGTTTGTGGCCCGGATTGTTCGCGACCTGACTACCGTCCTGATCATCGCGCTCTTCGCGCTGCTTTTCCTGCGCGTGGTGCTCAACGTCAGCCTGATGGCCATCCTGACGCAATCGGCCATTCTGACGGCGGTTATCGGGCTGGCCATGCAGGACACCATTGGCAACTTCATTTCCGGCCTGATCATCCAGATTGAAAAGCCCTTCGACCTTAACGACTGGATTGAAATTGACGGCCAGCGCGGCCAAGTGCGGGAGATCAACTGGCGCTATACGAAAATTGAGACCGAAGACCGGATTTATATGATCATTCCCAACAACAAGATTGCCGCGGAAAAGTTGATTAACTACAGCAAACCTACCCTGGAACTGAAGGAGTTTATCACCATCGGGGTCGGCTACGAAGTGCCCCCGGTCAAAGTCAAGCAGGCGGTCCTGGCTATCCTCAAGGCCAACAGCCAGGTAATTCGCAAGGAGGAAAGCGAAGTTTTTCTCCACGCCTACGGCGACTCCAGCATTGTGTACCGCATTGGCTACATGATCAGCAACCCCGGCCTGCGGCGCGACGTCCAGGATGAGATCTATTCCGCGATCTGGTACCAGTTCAAGAAACACCTGATCGAGATCCCCTACCCGATCCGGACGCTCATAATGAAGCCGCCCGGCATTGCCGGGCCGGACGTGAGCGAGTCCAGCCGGCTCCTGGCGCGCCTGGAGCTATTCGCCGGGGCCAGTCCGGAAGCCTTGGAACACCTGGTGCGATTCGGACTGAGCCATACGATTGCGCCCGGCCAGATGGTGGTCCAGGACCAGGAACCGGGCGATTCCATGTTCTTTATTCTGGACGGCGATTTTAACGTGATCAAAAATCAGCGGATCAGCGCGGTCCTGCATAAGGGCGATTTCTTCGGCGAGATGTCCCTGCTGACCGGCGAGAAACGCGCGGCGCGGGTGGAAGCCGCCACGGGCGGCACACTGCTGGAGATTGAGCGCAGTGCTTTCAAAATCATCGTGGCAACCGAGCCGGCGATTATGCGTCAGATCGAAGCAATTTTCGCTCAACGTGCCGCCGCCAACGTTGAGCTGGCCAGGGACAAGACCGATCCAGAAGCGGTCAAGGCCGGCCTTTGGCAGCGGTTCAAGAAACGCTTCGGCCTGGCTTGAGCCGCCGCAGGACTTTTAACGTATATTACGTAAAGAAACCTTCCATGCGCATTCTCTATATTGACATTGATACCTTGAGACCTGACCACCTCGGCTGTTACGGATACCACCGCAACACGTCCCCCAACATAGACCGTCTTGCCGCGGAAGGCGTCCGTTTCGACAACTGCTATGTCTCCGACGCTCCCTGTCTGCCCTCCCGCGCGGCCCTCTACTCCGGACAGTGCGGCATTCGCAACGGCGCCATCAACCACGGCGGCGCGGCGGCCGATCTTTTCAGCAACCCGGACGAGCGCCTCTTCCAGGCATTCGGCGACAATTTCACCAACCAGATTCGGCGCGCCGGATATTATTCCGTGACCGTGAGTCCCTTCGGGGAACGTCATTCCTCTTTCTGGTTCTACAATGGATTCCGCGAGATGTACAACACAGGAAACAGCGGAAACGAACGGGCCGACGAAATCCTCCCCGTCGCTCTCGACTGGCTTGAGCGCAAAGGAAAGGAAGACCACTGGTATCTACATGTCAATTTCTGGGATCCGCACACGGGCTACCGGACCCCGGAAGCGTTCGGCAATCCTTTCGAAAACGATCCGCCCCCGGCCTGGATGACCGAGGACCTACGCTGCCGGACATGGAATACGTATGGCCCCGGCTGTGCCCAGGAACCGGGTGGCGACTATCTCTTCGATAAGGCCTACGCCAAATACACGCGCATGCCCGCCCAGATAGACTCCCTGGCTGCGTATAAAAAATGGGTTGACGGCTACGACTGCGGCATCGCCTATGCGGACAAGCACGTCGGCCTCCTGCTGGACAAGTTGAGCCGGATCGGCGTGCTCAACGACACGCTGATCATCATCAGTTCTGACCATGGCGAAAGCCTGGGCGAACTCTCCGTGTACGGCGATCATCAGGCCGCCGATCACATCACCAACCGGGTCCCGTTGATTATCCGCCACCCCAGTGGGCTTGGCGGCAAGGGGCGCGCGGACAAGGCGCTCTATTACCAGTTCGACTGGGCCGCTTCGCTAATAGAAATGCTCGGCGGTGTGGTTCCCCAATCCTGGGACGGTAAGTCATTTCTGGAGGCTTTCCAGTCGCAAAAAGATGGTGGCCGCCCCAGCCTGGTCCTTTCCAACTGCGCCTGGGCTTGCCAACGGGCAGTGCGCTGGGAAAACATGATTATGATCCGCACTTATCATTCCGGCTTCAAAAACTATCCTGAACTCATGCTGTTTGATATCGAAAGAGATCCTCACGAGATTGACAATCTCGCCGCTGCTCGGTCCGGCGAGGTGGATAAAGCCATGCGGATATTGGATGCGTGGACTGCGGAGGAGATGCGGCGTTCCAAACGGGCAGAGGATCCCCTGTGGACCGTCATGCGTGAAGGAGGCCCATATCATGCGCGCTTCAACAGTCCCGGCTTTGAACAATACCTCCAGCGTTTGCGGGGAACAGGAAGGTCCCATTTCGCCAAGATCCTGCTGGAACGTCGAAATGCGCTGATTACTTGGCCGCATTAGTACCTCAATCACGAGGAACTACCATGAAAAACAAGAATGTTTCCGCCTGAAGCGGACCCGCAGAGGAGGGAACCACGCGCAGCGCGTGGCAAGCCACGGACTCGTCCCGCGCTTCGCGGGATGGCACTGATAACACTGATTGTTGACGGCCGCCCGGCGGCCGTCAACGGTCTGACTATCCGTGAAATCCGTGTAATCAGTGGTTTCCGCCATAGGCGGATCCGCCTAAGGAGGAAATTTCTTGGGTTGCGGGCATCGCCCGCATTAGCCTGCCGGGCATAAGGCATTTCGAGGGATTGCTGGTCATGGCGCAACCATGGACCAATCTTAGTTGCAATCTGGTTTTGAACGATTTGCGTGAAAATCAGGATAACATTTTTTTGGCTTGTGCTTCTCGCGTTCCGACCTCAGTTCGTCCAAGCCAATGTGATGCCGGTCTATGAAGACCTGCGCCGGACGGAAAGCGCCCATTTTATTTACATCTACCAGGTTTCGCTTGCCCCCCAGCTCCCTGAGTTGGTCAAGCTCTGCGAGGAAACTTTTGATCTGCTGACGAGCATCCTGCACTGGGCGCCCCGCGGCAAAACAATCGTTCTTTATGCCGACTCTCTGGATGAGCATAACGGCGCCGCCTGGGTGCATCCCCGTGCGACCGTCCTGCTTTACGCCGCCGGTTCCTCGCCCGGCTCTTCGATTTACGAGCCGGGGCTGTTCCTGCGTCGGACGTTCCTGCATGAATATACCCATGTCCTTTCCATGGATGCCCAGTATGGCGCCGACGCGGTCTTGAGCGCAATTTTCGGACGGGTTTTGCCGACCGGCGATTTGCTCTCGCTGATCCTGGCGGCCTGCGCCGCGCCGCCCGGATTCCTGGCCCCAACCTGGTACCTGGAAGGCTTGGCCATCTGGGCGGAAACCGAATTTTCCAACTCCGGCCGCGGACGCACTGCTCTGGCCGACATGATTATGCGCATGAGCGTGGCCGAGCAGCGCAGCTTAAGCCCCAAGGCGTGGGACTTGGAGCTGCCCGAATGGCCCTATGGCGAGGCTGCTTATCTCTACGGAATGAAAACGATCGAATACGCCCAGAAGCTGTCCGCGGAAAAAGCAAGTCAGACCAGTCTGCCCGGCGAGCTCTCCGATCAAGTGGCCCATTCCTTTCTCTTCTTCTTCGATGATTGCGCACGGCCGGTCATGGGCCGGACATTTGACCAGATGACGCGCGACGCTCTGCGCCAGACGCAACACAACCAGGCGACGCGCATTGCCACGCTGCAATCAAGGCCGCTGACTAAGCTCAACCGCCTGACGCCCGAACCGCTCCAGGCGGCCTACCCGCGCTTCAGCGCGGACTCTCAAGCCGTATTTTTTGCGGGCAAACCCGAGGCCGGGCGCGAAGTGCTCTATCGTTATGACTGCAAAGAAAAGCGCGTAGAGCGTTTGGAAAACGCGCGCATAGATTTTGGCGGCACGACGCTCAACACGCCGCTCAACCACAAGTTGATTTACTATACGCGTTTGAACGTCCGTGGCCGCGACCGCGTTTGGAACGAGTTGCATTGCTTTGACCCGGCAACAGCCACCCGGTCGCTGGTCACCCGCCTTGGCCGCTACCGTTACCCGGCGATTTCTCCGGATGGCCGCACCCTGGCCGCCGTGCGCAATGAATCCGGCTCCTTCTCCTTGCTGGAAGTGCCCCTGGCCGCGGCGGGCAGTCCCAAGGCCGAAACCATCCGCAAAGAAGCCCCGCCTTTTCATTCCTTAATTAACCCGGCCTATTCGCCGGACGGCCGGAGCCTCGCGTACGTGCTGGCCAATGACGAGCATTCGCAGTTGCGCAATTTGGATCGAATCACCGGCGCCGACTTGCTGCTGGTTGATTGGCCCTGCTTCATTATGACGCCGGTTTTTCACCCTTCCGGCAGCAATCTCGTGTTTGTAGCTGACCGTAATGGAGTCTATAACCTCTACCGGCAGCCCTTGCCCTTCGGCGAGCCGCAGGCCGTCACCCACGTGCTGGGCGGAGTGTTTGCGCCGGATTTTTCACCCGATGGCCGAGAACTGGCCGTGGCTGCTTACGATTCGCGCGGGTATTACCTGAGCGTGCTCACGGTCGCAAGCCTGACGAATGTGCCCGCGCCGCTGCCGGTCCTTAAGTGGGATTGGCCGAGCTCGTCGCGGGATTCTTACCCTGGCAGAGTCAAAGCGACAAACGGCCCGCCTGTGGCGCAGCCACTGCCTGCCCGCCCGCCTGCATCGGTTGGGCCGAAGGCACTGCGGGCAGGCAATGCTGCGCATAGCGTTGCAGGTGGGCGGACAGATTCACTCCTCGCCGCCACGCCGGTTACCAGCCGGCCATATTCCTATCTCGCCGGAACACGCTTGAGTTACTGGACCCCGTGGCTGACCGTTGCCGACGGCTCAGGAGTGCAGGGCGGTCTGGCAGCCGCCGGCGCCGATTATACCGAGGCGCTCAATCTCTTCGCGCTCGGCGGCGCCGAAAGCCGCTGGGGCACGCCGCTCGGATCGCTTTTGCTCCAATATTCCGGCAGCTATCCGATCCTGAGCGCCTTCGGCGCTTATGGCCCGGAAACTTATTACAATCTGGTCAAGGACAAGTCCGGATTTTTTTACGATTACAATGAAGAGGTCGGCCAGGCCGGCGGCCTGGTAACTTTGCCTCTGGTGCGCGCCGATTACCAGGCGGACTTCTCCTTGGGCTTTCAGGCGACCGATCGCAAGGTCATTACCAAAAGCGCCGAAGACTATGCCGGGGCGCCGCTGGTGACCACCAACCTGTTTGAAGGAACGGAATCGGCTTTGTTCGCGCAGATGGCATTTTTCAGCGGCACGGCCTTTGGACGCAGCGCGTCGTTTGAGGATGGCCGCGCGCTGGCGGCCACGCTCGAACGCGTTGACGAGGCGTTCGGCGGCGAGCTTGACCAAACCAGAGTCCTGGGCCAATGGGTTGAATATGCGCCCCTGGCCGAGCTCCCTGGCCGAGCTTGGGCAGGCGGGCAGGCCTTAGCCTGGGCCGATAACCATGTGCTGCGCTTAGAGGGCGTTGGCGCCGCCGGCGAGGGCGATGAAACCGCTCAAAGTTTCTTCGGCCTGGGCGGGTTCGGATTTGTGCAGCAGTTGGCCGGTCGCGGATTGGAACGGAATGTCATCTTGCGGGGCTACGATGCCAACTCGCAGGTCGGCCGCTATCTGGTCAAGGCCGGCGCCGCCTATCGCTTTCCGCTACTGTCCCATTATGAGGGCATGAATGCCACGCTGCCTTTTTACCTGCACCAGGTGTTCGGCGAGCTGTATTATGAGGGCGGCCATGCCTCGGGCGGAGATAGCGCCAGCGCGCTCGACGCGAACTGGCTGAACGCCGCCGGGTTTGAAGTGAATGTCTCCCTGACGGTGTTCCGCTATGTCCCCATCGCGCCGGGCTTAGGCATAGTATATGCGTTCAACCGCAAGGACCCCAACCCCGGCGCGTCCGCCGACAGCGAGGCCAACCAGAAACTTCAAGTCTACCTGAGCATCAAGGCCGTGGTGAATTTTTAAAAATTTAAAATCAGGCCGGGGTAAGTTGATAGATCGCGGGACGATAATGCGGGGCAGGGATGCGTTTGCCTTCAGCCTTGGCCGCTTTCAGCCAGGCTTGCTTGGCGATCTCCACCTGACGCAGGGCCTCATCCGGAGTAGCGCCAAAGGCCGAGCAGAACTCTAAATCCGGGATATCAGCAACATAGCCGCCGTCATCCTGGCTGTAAAAAATGTTGATATGATAATCACGCATAATTTTCAGTCCTCCATCTTCAGGTTGTAACGCTCCACCAGGTTCAAAAACTGTTTGATCTGATACGGCTTTGCCTGCCCGCGAACGTTCTGCAGGTTGACCAGTTCATAAACACCCGGACAGGTGAAAATATGATGGCTACCTTTGGTCCTGGACAGCCTGAAGCCGAACGCGTTCACCAGCCTCACCATATCGCCGAATCTTATGTTCTTTGAGCCGGATAGAATATTCTGCAAAAGTTTTTCTTTGCTGCTCATTGCGCGCAGACCGCATTCTTTTCAACCAAGGCCTCGACAACTTCGCCCATCTTCGCCTGTTGCCGTTTTGAAAGCCGTAACACAGCTTCGAAAGCTTGGCGCGCCTTGCCAACCGGTTCGTCGCCTGGTCATTTCTCCTTATGTTTTATAGCGGCAAATAGCGGTCATGTCAAAAAAAGATTCAGGCAGAAGACAAGAAGTTCACGCGCAACAGTTGCCGATTAGTGATTATTTTCAGAGTTTAGCGCCGATCTACCACGCTTCCGTGGTCAGCAGCGCCAAAGCCCCTTCGGCGCTGCCGAGCGTGTCGCCGAGCGCGCAGACGATTGCATCGGCTTCCTTGACTTGCTCGGCCGCGTAGGGCGAACCGAGAACCGTCAAGACAACGCGTTTCCCGCGAGAGGCGAGCTTGCCGATCAACTCCAACGTACCCGGCGAGAGTCGGCCCTGGAAGGGATCGCCGGCGTAGTTTTTGACGATCGCGTTGAGCGCCACGGTAGGAGTTGTCCCCACGCGCTCCAGAATGCTGCCGTGCTCCGCTTCCGGACAGATGCGCGAGAGCGGAATCAACGGCGCGCCGGGA
>JACPGN010000192.1 GCA_016182435.1 Lentisphaerota bacterium
CCGCACAGCCGCTCATATTCGGCCAGCGAGCCGTCGCACCAATAGACCCGCGCCGGGGCGCACAGCGCGGCAATCTCATTCACCCAAGCCAGCAAGTTTTTGTTTTTAGTGGGAGCCATTTGCCTGATTCCATGAAATTCAAACGGCAGCGTTCGCTTGGCGCGCGATTAGAACGTGCCGCCGCTGTTTTGTCAACGCAAATTCAACTGGATTAAGCGTTAATCCAGGCCTTTATTTCCAGCGGGAGTTCGCGGACCGATTCGACCACGCAACTGACCGAGGAGGTTTCACTTGGAATTTCAACGGCATCACCCGCCCGCCGGCCGTTCAGGACCTCGGCCAGTTTTGAACGGTAGGAAATGATGCCCAGTTTTTCATCCGAATCCCATTCGCCGAGAATATGGTAGATCTTGCCGCTCCCATCCGCCAGCTTGAGCTCGACGCTGGCGCCGGGGCCGGCCGCCTCCGGCTTTATCCCGGCAAAATCGGCGCCCTTGACTTCGGAAAGCATTTTTTCATATTCCGCCTTCCGCCGTATAAGGACCGTTTGCATTTCCCTGGCCGCCTTATATTCGTAATTTTCCCGCAGGTCGCCGTAACTGCGCGCCACCCCGATCTCCTTGCTGTTGAGGGGAATTTCCTCCTTGATGAGTTTATCCAACCGGGCCTGCCGCTCGCGGTAACTGCGCCAGGAAGTCAGCTTCGGCGCGGCAACGGCGACGGCCGGGCCGCTGAACGCCCCGGCCAGATCGGGAAACAAGAGAATGATTTTTGCCGCAATTGATTGCTTGTCGGCCGCGGCCAAACCGTTCAAGAGCGCCAGGCGCCGGCTGAAATCAAGGCGCTGTTCCGCGCTCATCGCCGACAACATTTCTTTCAGGAGCGCTTTATTTGTAAAACAAAGGCGCAACAACTCGCCGATATGCTTCCTTTTACCGAGCGCCAAAGCCGTTTTCAAAAGATCGAGCGCCGTTTCGGCCAGAATGTCCGGGCGGCAAATCTGCCTTTCGCGAAGTAATTGCAGGTTGCGCGCCATCCAGGCGAACAGGTCAATGCCGATGGCGCGCTCCCGGAGAAGAGTCCGCATCAAATTAAAGAGTTTTTCTTCCCCACCGTTCCGGCGGCAATAGGCCACCGCCTCGTTTAGAGCCACCGCCGATAGTTGCGCCATCATTTGCGGGATTGTTTCCGCGCCCAGCGCCGATTTCTTCTCAAGATACGCCAGAAACGGCCCGACCAAACGGGCGGGAAGCGCATTGAGCGCCGGCGCAAGCACATCCGGTTGGCCATAAGCGGAAACAGCAAATAGGCCTTCCGCGGCGATATGCGCCTCATCGGCGAGCAAAAGCGCCGGCACGATAATAGCGTGCCGGGGAGCGCCCAGGCCGCACAGGACAAATTTCAGGCGGTCTTCAACGGCTTTCTTAAAGTCCTCCGGCAGTTTTTGCGGCGGATAGTGTTGCAGAAGCTGTTCTATTTCGGACAATATTCTTTCCGCGTCATTCAGCCGGGCAAATTCGCCGCGCCAGCGTTCATCAAAAGTTTTTCTTGCGGAAAGGAGCCGGATCGGATCGTTGCGGTTGCCCGGCGCCGCCACAAGCGGGTCGCAAGAGAGTTTCGCGCGGGCGCTCGCCCAGAACTCGCTCCAGTCCGTTTCGGCAAACATCACTCCGGTCATCAGGTCCCGCAGGCGCGTCAAATTCATTTCGCCGAATTGTCTGATCGTTTCCTTGACCGCTTCAGCCGGGTTAGCCTTTAGCCATGCCTTGAACTTCTCCGGTTCCCGTAATTTTATCGCCAGGAAGTTATCATCAGCCAGCGGCTGCACGGCTTCGCCCGCGTAGCCGAACGCCAGGCGGTGGGCCGGTTTGCCCTCGAAATTTATAACGAATTTGCGGTCAAACTGGTCTATCCCGGCGACAATGCCTAAGCCCCAGGTTTTTTCATAACAGCATTTGCCGGCGGTCAAGTCGCACAGGACCTTCAGGCGCCGCAGGGCTTCCCCGGGCGGGACATCGTTTTGCAGTCCGCAGGCGGCCAGATAGATCTGTTTCAGGCTCCGCTCCGGGAAAAAATCGGCCAGGCTCCTGGCGCAGGCCGACGCATAAACCCGATGGTCGGATTGCCAGCCGGCGCGGCGTTCAAGAAGAAGCAAGAGCTCAGTTTCGGCCGCCTCTTTTTTCAACGCGTCCTGCAGAAGCTCGGCGCACGCTTCCGCCAGGTCAAGAAGCTGTTGACCCGCGAAGAAGTCTATGATTTCCATTAATTCCGGAAAACAGCGCTTGCTGTCGGAAAGCCGGACTAAAAACAACGCTTCAACCTTGTCGTCCGCCAATTCCCGCCAAGATTGATTATTTTCCATTATCATTAGTATCGCTCCAGTTCATGAATTAAAGGCAACCAAGGGGCCGGCGGACACATCCGCCGAAACCGATTCGAGCAGCATGGCGCCGGTCTCCGGCTTCCCGGAAAGCGAACTCAAGCGCAGGTAGCTGATGCCGCTCCCCTCGCGTCGCAACGGGCAAACGCCCGCTTCGTGGTTGTCCAGGAGCAGCCGGCATTCCCGATTTCCGATAGCCCAACGAAGCTCCACGTCATGCCACTGCCCGGCACGCAACGCCGCGCCCCAACCAGTCGGAGGCGCCTCCAGGCATACCGGCAGATTGAACATGTTGTAGAATTTGTCTTCCTGATCGTAGGGCACCGAGAAATGATCGGTCAAGGCCAGGCGCCCCGCGCCGAATCCGGGCGTCAGCATGAGCCGCAGTCGGATCGTCCCCTGGACTCCCGCGGGGAAATTCCAGACGGCCGTAGCCGGGAATTCCACGTCGGCGCGCCGGATCTGCAGAACCTTCCGGCCGGTCTGCCGGGGATGCGGCGTTAGAAGAACGCCTTTCGTCCCGAAGACGGACCACGCTTCCAGGCCGGCGGAAAAATCGTCGGATTGCCTGGTCTCGTACAGATAGTCCGGATCGAGGATCACGAGGCTGCGCCGACCCACCCCCTGCCCGCTCATGATCAGTATCCGGTTATCCGCCGTCACGCTGGGGAACGGATAGGCGGTCCCGAAATCGCCGCCGGGCGGCGGTGGTTGATGCCGGAGCGGATCGCGCCCCACCTCGCGGAAGCCGCGCCAAGTGGCGCCGTCATCCTCGGAAATGGCCGCGTGGATGACCTGGCGTCCGCCATAGGCATACGGAAAGCGCAGGCAATTGTTCCAGACAAGGAACAGGCGGCCGTCACCCAGCCGGGCTAGGCCGGCGGGCGAATCGGAATTGATGATGGCCGAGGGATTCGGGATGGACCATTCGGCGCCGTCGGCCGAAAACGATTCGTAGAAACGGCCGGTCTGCCCACGGATCAGCATCCAGACCCGGCCATCCTTGAGCTGGATCACCACCGGCTCAACGGCGCCATAGGCGTAGGAGATATCCGGCGTGACAATCTTCACGGCATTGGAGAGCCGCCAGGTGTCGCCGCCATCATCGGAATAGATCACCACGGAGTCGTATCGTCCATAAAACGACCATTCGCCAAGTCCGCCGCCTCGGGAGGCCCAGCCCCGCTTGGTCTGGCACGAAAACGGCAGTAGAATGCGGCCGTTTTTCAACTGGGCCACCGAATTAAGCGAACCGGTGTAGCCCTTCCAGATGCACTTGGGTTGTTGCCATTGCCGGCCTTTCCCCGTGGTTTTCGTGTGCCAGAGATCCAGCCGCCGTTCCGTCAGACCGCCGACGGCGGGCCGCTCGCCCTCTCCCGCCCACAGGATTCCCGTGCCGGCATCGTTCAGGAGAAAGAATTGAATTTCCCCTTGCTGGTCCACCAGCGTCTCGCCCCCCACCCAACCGCCGATGGCCGGATCCAACTTGAACTGCACCTCCTGGTCGGACCAGGTCAGGCCGTGATCGCCGGAATAACGGGCCCGGATATCCTGAATGCCGCCCTCCTTGCCATTTTGAAACCCCATGAGCCGGCCA
>JACPGN010000190.1 GCA_016182435.1 Lentisphaerota bacterium
GCGGCGCGGGAGCGCCGCGCAGCGCAACCGGCAGACTCTCGCCGATGATGTAATGCGTCCGCTGCAGCGGCAGCGCCGCGATGGGCACAGGGTTTATATCCGGCGCCGCGTTCGTCCTGGATTCGCCCCGCAGGGCGACCCCGGAGCAACCCAGCGCCAGAAAACAGAACAGCAGTGTCCGCCTTTTCATTGCGCTCCTTTCGGGATGTAATCTCAATCTTGGCTGGTAGGGCGCGCTCGCCGAGCGCGCCGCGGCGGTTTCGGCGAAACCGCCCTACCATTTACCACTTCATAACTTAGTGGATACTTCGGGATGTTGGAATTTCTTGACCGGAAAAAAGTAGTGGACTCAGCGCCGCAAGCCAACCGGCTAATTTTTCGATTTATAGCACGAGTTTAACTACTACTCGAACCTGTTGTTGTGTATTCGGCAGGTGGCATCGCGGTTCTGGGGACGGTTAGTCAGCGTTAAGGCCTTGGCTACCCCGCGAACATGGTTTTTCGCGACTTCGATGTGCCCGCTTCCCTC
Source organism: Lentisphaerota bacterium (assembly GCA_016182435.1). Next base: position 530 of record JACPGN010000190.1, read on the forward strand.
ATCGAGGTATATGCCGCCGGGAACGCCCGCATTGTCATGCACATGATTGCCTATTATGACCGTTCCCGGTTGATCGCCCAACGTATAGATGCCACCGCCATCGTTGCGCTTGAGCATCACATGATGGATATGATTGCGCTCTATCCTGTTATTTCCGGCCGGTGTGGGCGTGTCGTAATAGAAAGGTTGGACATAAACTCCGCCACCAGCATCCTCCTCGCCCCAGCCCCATCCTACGGAAATGCCTGAGTACGGGAGATCGTAAATTTCGTTGTCCGCGATGACGGTCCCATTCGTATAACCGGCAAAGACCCCGATGCTGCCCTCATATTCCACGCCGATATTATGGATGCGATTGTGGACGATCCGATTATCTTTTACGATAAGCCGCGAATCGCCCGGATGGTGATCCTCCTGCCGGACATCGCCCACCTGTATGGCGCTGCCTGAGATATCGTGGAAGGAACACTCCTTGACTATATTGCCCTGCGATCCGCGCTCTATATCCATTCCGGCGCCGCCCAGCCGGGTGAATGTGCACTGTTCGAATTGAACGGAGCGCGCGGCGTGCAGCACGATGTTGGCCGGGCTTTTCAAGGCTTCGCTATGAATACAGGCCACCGTGGCACACTCCTTTTCAAGACGGCGCATGAACCGCTTGGCGGGATCCGGATTCATGACGAAGTTAGCCTGCAAATCGGCGAATCCGTGTTCGCTGGGCCGGAGCCAGGTGGCATCGCGGAAAGTTATGCCCTGGAATCGAACGTTGCAAATGGGCCGGTCCGGCGAACCGCGCAGTTCCATCAGTCTTTCGAGCGCCGGAACAGTCGCTTGCGCTGAGGCCATGTCTTCGCCCTCGCGCGGCAGGTAATAGAGCATCCCACTGCTCCGGTCGTGATACCATTCGCCAGCTTTGCCGAGCAGTTCGAACACATTCTCGACATAGGCAGGGAGACTGGCGCGCCGGGTCTCTTTTTGCGTGGCCAGATAAAAGCCCGGCTGTTGCATGACGATAGTGGCTTCACCCCGCGTCCGCGCCGCTTCGATATGCGCGACCTTGCAGATCATATGACTCCATTCGTTCAGATATCCGAACTCGATGTCCGCTTGATTGCGCCAGGCAGGCATGTTCGTGTTTCGAGCCGTGTAGCCGGCCAGGCCGTCAATTTTATCCCAGTTGCCCCACGGCTCCATTGCCGGCGGCGCGCCCCTTGCCCGCCCGGCGCGTCCACCGTTCACGTAGAGCTGACGGAATTTGCCAAAGGCACAGCTCGCCTTCCAGCGTCCATCCGTATCCGGCTTCCATCCGGTTATCGTCCTGGCGCCGCTCAAGACCGGCGTTGCGCCTTCGCGGGCGCGGTAAACAATGAAGTGACCGTTCGTGCCGGAGTCGTCCGGATCGAATTTAAGTGTTTCATCGAGCAAGTAAACGCCGTCGTCGAGCCACACAACGATATCGCCGGTCATGTCCTTGTTGACGGCTCTGACCGCATCCCGCGCCCTTGCCAAGGTTCTGAACGCCGCGCGGGCGGTCCCGGGGTTATTATCGTCGCCTTCCGGTGATGCATAAAATGCCTGCCTAACATCGCGCATCATGTTCCTTCTCCGAATTTTCCCTGTTGTTTTTTGGCGTATATCCGGCAGGCTAAGTATCCGTCGGTATAAATACTCGCCCCTGATTATATCCGTGTCAGCAGTGGTATAACTTGAAAAAACTTTCTTGCCGGAAAGTGTAAGGTCTCGTCCCGGCAAAGCAACCGGATTATTTTTCGATTTATAGCACAGGATTAACTAAGGCGGGCGGCGACAATGGACAGAAGTAAACGGCCCAGGCGGCCAACAACTTCTCCTGTTTGGTAATGGGTCAGAAGATGTGGAAAAAATGCGGACGACATGGAAGTCGTCCCTCCACTCGTGGCCACGCTAAGAGCGTGGCAAGCGCGTTTTCCGCCGGAGGCGGATCCGCATAAGGCGGAATCCCGCGCCGCGCGGGATGGCGAGCCATTGGTAAAAGCAAACCGTCCCGACCAGAATGAGTCGGGATGGAGGGCTTGCCCACCTATGGAGGGTCGGGTTCCACCCCGACCGTCTGGATTCTATTTTTTCACATCTTCTGACGCATTACCCCGTTCGGACAAAAGATGATTGTATGGGGCCGATATATCGCGTAGTCTTCGGGGTATTCGATTCTTAGCACGGAATTAACCCAATGGTCATGAGCTCGCTCTATTTCGACCCGGTCATCCGCTTCGTCTGGGAAGGGCCGTGCCGCGACCACTGGCATGAAGGCCCGCGCTGGATTTTCGATTGCCTTCTGGAATACGCGGTCGCGGGCTCTTATCTCGTGACCATCGAGAAGCGCCCGCAGGTTATGCGCAGCGGCAGCATCCTGATCCTGCCGCCGGGCGTCGTCAACGAATACCGCCTGATTAAGAACCGAGGAGTCTTCCGGCGTTGTATCCATTTCGATTGGACAAGAGAGTTTTCGCACCTCAAGACGCCGATTGATGCGTCGGCGGCCATGCCTTTTCAGACTGCGCTGCGCCATACCGTCCCCCCCGCTATCGCCGTTCATCTGCCGCTCATCACGCACGTCAGGGAGCGCCCCGGCACGCGAGGGCTCCTGCAAAATCTCTGGCGCGCGCTCCGTAATCGGCCGGAGCAGTCCGGCTACCTGCTGTGGCCCGTGCTGCGCTGTCTGCTGGCCGACCGGGCCGGCGCCGAGCACACCTGGCCGACCGGCAAGACCGCCAAAGCCATCATCCTGCTCAAGCATTACATTGAAAACCAATACGCCAAACCCATCGGCTATCCGGAATTCAGCGATGTGACGAGAATGTCCGAGAGTCATTTGTGCCAGGCTTTCCGCAAGCTCCTTGGCGCGCCGCCGGCGCGTTACCTCCGGGAAGTCCGCCTGGACCACGCCAAGCGCCTGCTTGAGGAAAGCACGCTGAACGTGGCGGAAGTCGCCGCGGCCGTGGGCCTGAGCGACGCCAATTATTTCACCCGCGTTTTTCGAAAACGCTTCGGCCAGTGCCCCAGCCGGACGATAACGGAAGGCGGTTAAGGTATTAAGGCGGGCTATGCCCGCAACCCATTATCCAACACAATATCCAATATTCAACAAGGAATATCCAATAACCAAGTTAAGAGAATCGCCGACAACGTGTAAGGGGTGTTTTTGTTTACTTTCTTCATCATTGGTTATTGAGTGTTGGATATTGGATATTCTTATTACAAAGATACACGCAAAAACGTGTATCTTTACGGGAAAGCAGCTAAGCGCACGGGGCGATTCGTGCGGGCGCTGCGGTAGATGGCATCCAACAATTCCATCACCCGCAAGCCTTCCTCGCCGCCGGCGATATGCGGGCGGTCGTGGACGATGCAGTCAACGAAATGATACATGGCGCTTTTCACGCCCGGCACGGGCGGATGCAGCTTCATATCGAATTGGCAGCCTTCGCGCTCCACATACAGTTCCGCCTCGAACTCGTAGGTTTCGTTCCGATTGCGTTGCACCAATCCGCCCTTGGCGCCCAACAGCCGCGTTTCCATTAACTCTTGTTCGCGAATGTTGACCGCCCAGGACGCCTCCAGCTCCAGCGCGGCGCCGTTGGCGAATTTGATGAACGCGACGGCCATGTCTTCGACATCGAAATGCTTGAGCGCTTTTTTTGCCAGCGCCGCGGCGATCGGCTGGTAGGCGCCGGCCATGACCCAGACCGGCCGGGGATAGTTCATCAGCCAGAGCGCCAGGTCCAGCCGATGCACGCCCAGATCAATCAACGGCCCGCCGCCGGACAGCGCCTTGGTAGTGAACCAGCCGCCGAAGCCCGGAATCCCGCGCCGCCGGTGCCAGACCGTGCGGGCGAAGTAAATGTCGCCCAAGACGCCGGTTTCGACCTGCCGTTTGAGCGCGTAGGATTGTTCGGTGAAGCGGAAGGAGAAGTTGATCATCAGGCGCCGGTGGGCGCGCTTGGCGGCGGCCAGCATGACGCGCGCCTCGGCGGCGTTCAGGGCCATGGGCTTTTCGCAGAGAACATGACAGCCGGCCTTGAGCGCGGCCAGAGTCAGCGGCTTGTGGAACTTGTTCGGCGTGGCCACGCTGACGACATCGAGCGGCGATGCCGAACTCCCGGCCGACCTGGTCGCGCCGCGCCGCATCCGGGTCCGCAATGGCCGCCACTTCGGCCGCCGGGTGCTCGCGATAGCCCATGATATGCGCGCGCCCCATGCCCAGCCCGATCACGCCCACGCGGAGTTTCCTGTTCTTGTCCATGATACTTTTCCGTTTCAATCCAGAACGCCGGCGGGCAGATCGGGGCGCATGGCCGCCGGGCGCTCGCAGGTCGAGCCCAGCGTGAGGCGCCTGCCGGTCCGCGCCGACTCGTGCAGGGACTGGAAAACATCCAGCACGTGAAAGGCCATCTCGCCCGTCAGCCGATGGGCGCGCCCGCTGCGAACGGCCGTCGCCAGGTCGGCCACCCCGAGTCCGCGTCCGCCGTCGCCATAAGGATGCAGCTCAGGCGCATCGTGCCAGTCCGGCTCGTCATGCCGGCGCACGCGCACGCCGCCCCAAAACCCGTTCGGATCGGGCGCCTGCAGCGAACCCTCCGAACCGTACAGCTCGATGCAGGGCATGTTGTGATGCCAGACGTCGAAACTGGTGACGAGCGTGACGATGGCGCCGTTGTGAAATTCCAGGATGCCGGCCACGTGCGTCGGCACCTCGACCGGAATGGTTTGTCCGCGCTTGGGCTCGCTCGTGATGGTGCGCTCCGGGAAGGTGATGGCGGCCGCGCCGCTCACGCGGCGCACAGGCCCCAACAGCACCACCAGCGCCGTAACGTAATAGGGCCCCATGTCGAAGAGGGGACCGCCGCCTTTGGCGTAATAGAACTCGGGGTCCGGGTGCCAACTCTCGTGCCCGTGACACATCATGAACGCCGCGCCGGCCACCACCCGCCCGATCGTCCCTTCGTCAATGACCCGCCGCGCGGTCTGAATGCCGGCGCCCAGAACGGTATCCGGCGCGCAGCCGAGCCGGACGCCAGCCTTCGCGGCGGCGGCGAGCAATCGGCGTCCGTCGGCGCGCGTCAGGGCCAGGGGTTTCTCCGCATAGTGATGCTTGCCAGCCCGGACCGTCTGGAGGCCGAGGGGCACATGTCCCTGTGGCGTCGTCAGGTTGACCACGAGCTCGATCTCGGGATCGGCCAGCAGGGCTTCCACGGAGAAGACGTGTGGAATTCCATATTCCTGCGCCCGCGCACGGGCGCGTTCCTCCAGCCGATCCGCGACGGCCTTGACCCGCAACACGGGAAAGCGGCCGAAAGTTTTGAAATAGGCCGGCGAAATGTTGCCGCAGCCGATCACGCCAATGGTCATTGGATTCATGCCGTGTTCCTCCTAAAGCGGGCTATGTCCGCAACCCAAATAAATTTCCTCCTCAGACGGATCCGCGATGGCGGAAACCACTGATTACACGGATTTCACGGATGGTCAGGCAGTGCCGGACGGCCGCCGGGCGGCCGTCAACAATCAGTGTTATCCGTGCCATCCGTGGTTCCCTCCTCTGCGGGTCCGCTTCAGGCGGAAACATTCTTGTTTTTCATAGCGGTTGTTCATAAGCAGCTAACCTGGGACGTGTATTCCGCCGTGACGCGCGCGCGGGCGGCCCACAAGATGCCGCGCTTCACCAGTTCCAGGGCTTCCGGCACGTCGAAATCCCCGGCCACATGGCCGACGGACGAAAAAAACACGCGGCCTTTGCCGAAGCGGCGCTTCCAGACCACGGGCATAATCGTGCCCCGAATCCAGGGCGCGCCGTGCCGGCCATCAAAC
>JACPGN010000191.1 GCA_016182435.1 Lentisphaerota bacterium
AGCCAGGACCGGCGGGACGATGCCCCTGTCCCGGCCGGGCCGCTCTGCAGCGCTTTCAGCCGCGCGCGAGCTTCGGCAACACGTTCATCATCCGCGAACCGCCGGGCAAATCGTTCATAAGCCTGGATGGCCTGGCTGGTCAAGCTGAGGTTATGGTCATAGAGCTGAGCCAACATCCAGAGGGCTTCCGGCTGGTCGGGATGATTCTGGTCGGCTTGTTTCAACGCAATAACCGCGGTGTCGAACTCGCTTTTTTCCACGGCCACCCGGGCCAGCGCCAGATGCGCCTCGAACCAGGTATTGCTCAACTCGGCGGAGAGCTTTAAGTGTTTTAAGGCATCGTCCGGCCGGCCGCGCTCGACCCAATAGAGGCCCGCTTCATAATGGGCGCGGGCTGATTTCGCGCAGGACCCCTCGGCTTCCCGCACGGCGAGATCCCGCACCGAAGGTTTACCCGCGCGCTCGGCGGCACGCGCCGCAAGCAGAAAGTTGCTGACCGCCGCCTCGGAGCGACCCTGCTGTTGCAGCATCCGCGCCAGGCGGAGCAATTCATCATAGGACACCACGCCGGGTTCAACGGGAGAATCGGCCGGCACAGGAACGGACGCTCTCCGTTGCGCACTTGGCCCTGAACGGGATGCGGGCGCGCTTGTTAGCGAACCAACGGCAGTTTCACCGGGGGCCAGGGCCGGCGACCATTGAGCAATACTGCGGAGCGCCTCTTTAGCGCGGGCGGCGCCAGGGCCTTGGGGAGCCAGGCGCAAGTAATCCTTGAACAACTTTGCGGCCTGAGCGTCGTTTTTCAGCCAGAGCTGATTCACCATGGCCAGGTTATAAATTGCCGGGGTATAACGCGCATCATGAGAAAGCGCTTCCTGCAGCCGGGAAATGGCCGGCGCCACATTGGTGGCGCGGAGTTCCAGGAGCGCCAGGGCCGTCAGGATGCGCGGTTCGCCCGGCGCGCGCGCGCGCGCCTCGTTCAAGGCTGCCAAAGCATCATTCCAGCGCCGCTGCTGGTAGAAAATCCGGCTTTGATATTCTAACGCGCGCGTGCCGGCGGCATCTAATTGCGCTGCCTTAGCAAAGTAGCCGGCGGCTTGAGCGTTGCGTCCGGATTCGGCCAGGACCACTCCGGCATTATAGACTCCCTCAGCGCATTGCGCTTCTAGTTGCGCGCTCGACTCGAAAGCGCCCAGGGCGTTCTCCCGCTGGCCGATCCGATAATAAGCCAGGCCCAGGCTATTATAAAGAGCCGCCAGCGGCAGGTTGGTGTCACCCGACCGTGCCTCCGGCAGGCAAGCTTTGACGCTCTTCTCCAACAGGCGAATGCTCTGGCTGTAATTCCCGCGCTTAAGCTCCCGCAGGCCCTGCCGATAGGCTTGACGGCCCGGGTCCTCCCGACAACCGGCAAGCAACAGTGCGCCGCAAAGCGCCATGATCAATCCGCGTCCTCTGCCTGACATAACCCTCCTTCGGCGGGTAAATGCGCCTTCCTTTGCCGCCGCCGTAGTATCTGTAACTGCCGAGGTTTATCTACCAAACTCAACCTGACTTGGCAATGCTCATTTCGTAATGCCCTCAGCCTTGAGGGCTGATTGTCATTCCCGACCTGATCGGGAATCCAGAAAAATCTCGTGCCACAGGCAGATCCGCCTGTGGCGGAAATACTGATGCTGGATTCCCGCTTATCGCGGGAATGACAGCATTGATATTCATAACCTACCCACAAGACTGAGGGGTTACCTCATTTCACAAAAAACGCTTGCATTCCTGCTGAGGTTATGGTTCATTTCCGCCTTGCAAGGCGATACGCTCGCGCCAAGCGCCCGCGCGGGAAGAGGCACTCATGAAAGAAAAAATCCATCCGAAATACCAGGAGGCCACGATTACCTGCATTTGCGGCAACGTGGTGCATACCCGTTCCACGGTGAAGGAAATGAAGATCAACACCTGCTCGGCCTGTCATCCCTTTTACACGGGCACGGCGAAATACGTGGATACCGCCGGGCGCGTTGAGCAGTTCAAAAGGCGCTACGGCAAGAAATAGCGGCGGTTATTCCCCAAGGCCAAAGGTGGCGACGTGTTCACCTGCTGGCCTTTTTTTGCGCCTGCTTGGGGAGCCCAAGCTTAAACCGCTTGAATTAGGCCTTCGGCAACTAAAAACTGTAGCCGGCCTCGCTGAGGCCGGTCCGGGGTCGGCGACCCCGGCTACAACTTTGTCCTCCGCGGGCGGATCCGCCTGTGGCGGAAAATTCCTTAACGTCAAGTCCAACCGGAAACTTTTCCCATGGACATTTCGCCTGCATTTCTTAAAGAGCTGGCCGCGCGCGTCACCGAGCGCGAGGAGCAACTGGCCGCGGCCGCGAGCGAGAACCCGCGCAAGTTCCGAGACCTGCTGAAATCCCACGCCCGCCTGAAAAAAATCCTGGCGCAGGCCAATATCCTCTCCGGCCTGGAAAAGACTATCCGCGAGCATCGGGAATTAGTCGCCGCCGGCAGCAGCGACCCTGAACTCAAAGCCCTGGCCCAAGCGGAGCTCACGGAGGCCGAAAAGGCCCTGCCGGAAGCCGAGCGGCGGCTGCTGATCGAACTTGCTCCGCCCAACCCCAATGACGAGCGCAATGCAATCGTGGAAATCCGCGCCGGCACGGGCGGCAGCGAAGCCGCGCTTTTCGCCGGGGACCTGGCGCGGATGTATATGCGCTATGCGGAAAAAAAGGGCTGGCCGACCGAAATCATGGACGCCAGCTCCTCCGAAGTCGGCGGCTACAAGGAAATCGTTTTCTCCATCCAGGGCCAGAACGTGTTCCGCGCCCTGCAATTCGAGGGCGGCACCCACCGGGTCCAGCGCATTCCCGTCACGGAGGCCGCCGGCCGCATTCACACCTCCACGGCCACGGTGGCCGTGCTGCCCGAGGCCGAGGACATGGATGAAATCGAGATCAAGCCGGAAGACCTGCGCGTTGATGTCTACCGCGCTTCCGGCGCCGGGGGCCAGCACGTCAATAAAACCGATTCGGCCGTGCGCCTCACGCACCTGCCCACGGGCCTGGTGGCGGCCAGCCAAGCGGAGCGCTCGCAGCATAAGAACCGCGCCAAGGCCCTGCGCATTCTGCGTTCGCACCTGCTCGCCGCGCAGCGGCAGGTGGCCCAAGACCGCGTGGACTCTTCGCGCCGCGCCCAGATCGGCAGCGGCGACCGCAGTGAGCGTATCCGCACTTATAATTTCCCGCAAAACCGCCTGACCGATCACCGCATTCATTTCACCTTGTACGCCCTGGATAAAATCATGGAAGGCGAGTTGGAAACTCTGTTGCTGGCGCTTTATGAGCATAATCACGCCACGCAAACCACCCTTTCGCTGGATCAGTTGCTGAAAATATGAGCGCAGCCGACCAATTTCCATTCCGTGAAACGCGAGCCTGACGTCTCGCAGATGTAGGAGCCGAACCCCTGTTCGGCGAATCGTCGCAACGGGTGCGACTCCTACCTTAGGCCGCCATACCCGCCGGCGCGGCGCCTTTTCCTGTAGCCGTCGGACGCAAGGCCGACGTTCCGGATTTATTGTCGGGACATGATTGCTGAGCATACACTTGCCGCTATTCTCGCCGCCGTCGCCTGCCGGGTGCGCGCCGCCGCGCCGGAGGAGGCCCGCCTGAACTGCGAATGGCTCCTGAGCCGCGCGCTTGGCTGCGCCCGGTTGGAGCTCAGCGCCCGGCGCGATCAGCGGCTAACCGAATCCCAGGTTCGGCGGATTGAAGAAGGCGCCTTGCGCCTGGCCGCGGGCGAACCGCTGCAATACGTCCTGGGCGAGGCCGAGTTTATGGGAAGAGTGTTTGCCTGTGACGCCCGCGCCTTAATTCCACGGCCGGAAACGGAGCAACTCGTTGCCCGGCTCCTGGCGGAAACGACGCTCTGGCAGACTGAAGCGCCGGTCATTGCCGAGGTCGGCGCCGGCAGCGGTTGTATTGTCATTTCCCTGGCCCTGGAGCGGCCCGCGGGCCGTTACCTGGCTACCGACACCAGTCCTGCCGCGCTGGCACTGGCCCGGGAAAATGCGGCCCGGCACGGCGTTTCCGCTCGCATCCATTTCATCGCCGGCGATCTTTTGTCGGGCGCCACGCCTAATACAACATTCCAACATTCTGCAGAATGTTGGAATGTTGTAACGGCGGGTTCGATGAGCTTGGATGCCGTGGTGTCCAATCCGCCCTACGTGCGCGCGGCGGACTTGCCCGCACTTGCTCCAACCGTGCGCGATTATGAGCCGACCGAGGCGCTCTTGGGCGGCGCCGACGGTCTCTGTGTGATCCGGCCGCTCATAGCGCAAGCCTTTCCCGCGCTCAAGCCCGGCGGGACGCTCTTCCTGGAAATCGGCTGCGACCAGGGCCAAGCCGTTCGGGAAATAGCGCACTCAGCCGGATTCCATGATATCCAGGTGCATCCCGACCTGGCCGGCAAAGACCGGATTATGCGGGCGCGGAAATCAAAAAAGTGAGCGGCTTAATCCACAAGGAGGGTCGGACGATGAATAGAATTGATTCTTCCCCCTTGCTCGCAGGCGCGGCGGAAATTGATATCACGCCGGCGGCCGGCACGCATCTCAGCGGGGATATGTGTCGTTTAAGGCCGGTCGAAAAGGTTTTGCATCCGTTGTTCGCGCGCGCGCTGGTGGCCGGAGCAAGCGGCGCTTCCGCCGCGGAACGAATCTGCCTTCTATCCCTGGACCTCTGCACGATCGGCAACGAATGCGCCGCGCAGATCAGGCAAGAGCTGGCCCGGCATTTCGGGTTTAAGCGCGAGGCCGTGATGCTGCACCTCATCCAGAACCACAGCGCGCCGTCTTTGGGCGGCCATCTGTTTCTGAAGCCTGACAGTCCCTATGTCTCCAAAGATTTCTGGTGGGTCTATCAGGGTGATCCGAATTATCTGGATTTCATCGTGCCGCGCCTGCTGGAGGTTGTGAAAAATGCCATCGCGGCGCTCGAGCCGGTTACTTTTGCCTGCCTGGGCCGGGCCGATGGCCGCATCGCGCACAACCGCCGTTTTCTCAAGCGCAACGGCTGGGTCCAGAGTCAGCCGGGACCGGACGATCTATTCGAAGTGCTCTGCGCCGAAGGACCGACTGACCCTGAGGTCGGCGTAGCGGCGTTCAAGAATCGCGCCGGCCGGATAATTGCGGCCCTGCTTCACCATACCGGCCATCCTTGCAGCTATTTCAGCAAGAACTGGGTTACCCCAAGTTGGCCGGGGGCTTGGTGCCGGCGGTTCAAACAGCTTGTGGGCGAGCAGTGCGTTCCACTGATGATTAACGGCTGCTGCGGCAACATCAACGTCTGGAACAACACGTATGGCAGACCAATACCCGACGATGAAACCGTGGCCGACTGGCTGATGCAAACAACCGGCGCCATTCTGGAGAAGCTGTCCTTTGCCGAGCCCACGGAATTAGGCTACAAGAGCGTTACGCTGGCCCTCCCCTTCGCGGACATCGAACAGCAGTTGGGCCGCGAAAATCTGGCGCAGGCGGCGCGAGTGCTTGCCAAGCATGCGGAGCCGCGCTGGCGCGACCAGAACAAAACCGAGTTGGACGTCGAGTGGATCTTCGCGGTTGTGGCCACCGACCTGCAACGCCGGATCCGCGGCGATAAGACTTACTCCTACGAAGTGCAGTCTTTCCGCCTGGGCGATCTCGGCATGGTGGGATTGATCGGCGAACCGTTCGTCGAGGGCCAGTTGGACATCAAGCGGCAGTCGCCGGCCCAGCGCACTTTCGTCGCGCACATGTGCAACGGCTACATCGGCTACATCCCTCCCCGTCAGAGCTACCGGGCAACGAACTACAACCACCTCTCGCCGGAAGGCCGGATCGTTCGCCGCGGCGCCAATCTGTTTATGCTGCAGGAGGATGCTCTGGAGCGGATCAGCGCGGCGGCGCGCGATGCGCTCAAATGTCTGTTTGCTCCGCCGGGGGACTCTCATGGCTAAATTGAGGCCCAGCGGCGGCTATCGTGAATCGTGCAGCTTTCAGACAGCCACGATCATCTATGACGCGACCTACTGGTTTTGCGAGAAGTTTCTGGATCCGCGTTCCCGCACGGTG
>JACPGN010000008.1 GCA_016182435.1 Lentisphaerota bacterium
GGTCGTGCCCTCGCGGACTTTCACCCAGCCGTCGTCCCGCAGGGTTTGCATGCCCTGCTCCAGCCCTTTTTGCTTGATCACATTGGCCGCGGCGCGCTCGACGACCAGGCGCCGGATGGCATCGGTCACCAGCAGGTTTTCGAAAATGCCTATGCGCCCCCGGTAACCGCTCCGCCGGCACTGCTCACAACCTATGGCGCCATAGACCGTGGCGCCGGCCAACTGGCTGACCGACGCAATGGATTTCAGCACGGGATTGTCGGGCTTAAGCTCTCGCTTACAGGCCGCGCAAAGGACGCGCACCAGGCGCTGGGCAATAATGGCATCCACGGAGGAGGCCACCAGGAAGGGCTCGACGCCCATATCAATCAACCGCGTGATCGCGCCGGCCGAATCGTTCGTATGCAGCGTGCTTAACACCAGGTGGCCGGTCAGCGCCGCGCGGATGGCAATTTCGGCCGTTTCAAAATCGCGGATTTCGCCCAGCATAATCACATCGGGGTCCTGCCGCAGGATATGGCGCAACCCCATGGCAAAAGTCAGCCCGATCTCCGGGCGCACCTGGATCTGGTTAATCCCGGCCATCTCATATTCAATCGGCTCCTCGATGGTGATGATCCGTTGTTCGATGGAGTTGATCGTGTGCAGGCAGGCATACAGCGTGGTGGACTTGCCCGAGCCGGTCGGACCGGTCACCAGCAGGATGCCGTTGGGTTTGCAGATCAGTTTGCGGATGATGGCCTCATCCCGCTGATTCATCCCGACGCTTTCCAGGCCCAGCAGCTCGCTTTTACGGGTCAGGAGCCGCAAGCTGACGCTTTCGCCATAGACGGTCGGAATGGTCGAAACGCGGATATCGAGGTCTTCGCCGTGGATGCCCAGCCCGATGCGGCCATCCTGCGGCAGGCGCTTTTCGGCGATATCCATATTGGCCATGACCTTGATGCGCGAAACAATGGCCGCCTGGAACCGCTTGAGCTGGGGCGGCATGGAGGTCTGATGCAGAACGCCGTCCACGCGATAACGGATGCGCAATTCATCCACCATGGGCTCAAAGTGGATATCCGTGGCGCGGTCCTTATAGGCCTCCCAGACAACCTGGTTGACGAACTTGACGATGGACGCTTCCTGGTCCAGCTCGCTTAAATCCACCTTGGCCATGATTTCTTCCGGCGGCAACTCGACGCCCTTATCCGCGACCAGCCTTTCCATGGTGTCGGCGCCCACGCCATAAAACTTGTTGATCGCCTTGGTGATATCATCGGCCAGGCTCAGGCTCAGGCGGATACGCAGGCCGGAAACCAGGCGCAGCGCATCGGCCAGGTTGGCGTTAAAAGGATCGTTGGTGACCACGCGCAGAATGGAGTTTTCGATCTGCAAGGGAATGATATTATACTGGAAGACAACCTTGGCCGGCAGGCGCGTGAGCACGGCGGGCTCGATTTTGACCTCGTTCAACCGGATAAAGGGGCAAGCAAGCACCTTGCCGATCGCGGCCAGGAAATTCTCTTCGGAGGCGTAGCCCGACTCAACCACCCGGCGGGTAATCGAGGCGCCGCCTTCGATTTTCTGCTCCAGCAGGGCTTTGATCTGGTCGTCCGGGAACAGTCCCGTGCGCTTGAGCACTTCGGCCAGCCGCGATGGGGATGGTGTGGTCATAGGTGGAACCCTATAAGATCAGAGATCAGCGGTCAGAAGTCAGATGTCAGGTCAGAGACGGGCATCTGTCGTCCGTCGTCTGTCATCTGTCGTCTGACACCCGACCTCTGCTTGTACTCTATCGCATGCCAGGCTGCCTGTCAACGCCATGGACTGATTAGCTCCGGCTTGCGCGCCGCCGGTCATAGTCCTCACACTTTGGAAAGTGTGAGCCTGGCGCGGCAACACTCCTACACGGCGCCCACCGTTATTATTTCTTCGGAGAACCGGCGCTAATTTGCTCCTTTGCCTCGGTGAGCTTTCCGGTTATTGTGCGCAGACATGAGGACCAGGCGCTACAGAGTTTTATTAGGCACAGCGGCTCTGGCGATCATGGCGGCACTCGAGGCGCAGGCGGCCTGGTTCGGCGGCCATGGATTCCGCGAGTCGGTGGTCAAGGTCTATGCCACCATTCAGCGCGAGGACTACACCTGGCCCTGGCAACCATCGGCCCCTTACTCCGGCAGCGGCTCCGGTTTCATTATTTATCCCGCCAGCGGCGGGATTGGCCGCAAACGGATTCTGACCAACGCGCACGTCGTCTCCGATGCGCGGTTCATCGAAGTCCAGCGCGAAGGCCAGTCCCGGCGCTACCCGGCCATGGTGGCCTTTATCGGCCATGATTGCGACTTGGCCGTCCTGACCGTCAGCGACCCGGAATTTTTCGCCCAGGCCGCGCCACTGGAATTGGGCGCGCTTTTGCCGGACCTGAACGAGGAAGTGATTGTGCTGGGTTACCCGATTGGCGGCGAACGCTTGTCGCTGACCCGCGGGGTGGTCTCGCGCGTTGACTATCGCCTTTACACACACAGCCAGGTGGATAGCCACCTGGTGCTGCAGGTGGATGCGGCCATTAATCCCGGCAACAGCGGTGGGCCCGTGCTGTTCAAGAATCGCGTGGTGGGCGTCGCCTTCCAGGGTATTCCCAACGCCCAGAACCTGGGCTATGCCATCCCCCTGCCGGTTATCCAGCATTTTCTGACGGATATTGAAGATGGCGTGTATAACGGTTACCCGGAATTGGGCATCACCCACCTGGAAACCCCCAACCCGGCCATGCGGCAGCGCTTAAGTTTGCCGGAACCAGATATCGGCGTGGTCATTGCCTTCATTGACCCTTTCGGCTGCGCCGCCGGCATCCTTGAGACCAACGACACTCTCCTGGCCATTGACGGCCATGCCATCGCCAGCGATGGCACCGTCCGGCTGGACCGCCAGACCGTTGAATATATCGAACTCCTCGAGCGCAAGCAGTGCGGCGAGACCGTGGCATTCAAGGTCTGGCGCAATGAGCGCGCCTTGAATATCTCTGTTCCCCTGGTCAACCGGCCTGATCCCTTTGCCTTCCGCTACGCCTACGAGCGCCGCCCGGAATATTTTATTCTCTCCGGGCTGGTCTTTGCGCCGCTGAGCCGCGGCCTGTTGATGGCCGCCGGCGGCGAGCTGATCCAGGGGAACGCCCAGCACCTCCTCTACTACGCCACCTTCGCCAAAATAGACGGCTTGATCAGCGGGCGTGACCAGTTTGTCATCCTGCAGAATCGGCTGGCCCACCCGGTAAATGCCTATGATGAAGCCTACCTGTATAAAATTGTCCGCGAAATTAACGGACTACCCATCCGTAATATGCAGGACCTGCCGAGAGCCTTCGGCCAGCCGACCAACGGTTTTCACGTTATCAGCTTTCTCGACGATCCTGATCCTTTGATTGTAGACGCATTTGAAACGGATCAGGCCAACGACGCGATTCTGCAACGCTACGCTGTTCCCGAGGCTATGTGGGTTTATCCCGCGGGGCGCGGGACAAGTCCCGCCCGGGGCGGGCATGAACCCCCGGGGATGCGGAAATGAACATTTTCCTTCTAACAAAACCTCATCCTCTCCCTGGGGAGAGGATCAAGGTGAGGGGCTTCCGTCGTGACCTCCCCTCACCCTACCCTCTCCCATGGGAGAGGGTATATCCGATAATAATATTCTTAGCCGGTTTGTTGCTGGCCCCTCCTATGTCTGCGGCGGCCACGCCCGTCCCCGACTATGACGCCAGTGTGATGGAGGTTACCGTCACTTACCAGGACGCCGATCCCCAAATCCCCTGGCGGAAAAAGGCTGCCGCTATCCGCCAAGGCTACGGCGTGGTCATCAGTCCGGGTCAAGTCCTGACCACCGAGGACCTGGTCCGTAACCAGACCCAGATTGAACTGCGCCGGGCCAAGAGCGGCGCCAAGCTCTCCGCAACCGTGCTGGAGGCCGACGACCAGCTCAACACCGCCATCCTGACCTTTATCCCGCCCCAGGCGGGATTTACCAACTTGTCGGTCGCCAATGCGCCCGTCCCCCTGCCCTTGGCCGACATCATCCGGCGCGATGATCAACTGACCATCGTCAAGCTGGAGAAAACGGGTGAATTCCAGACCAGCGCAGGGCAGGTGGTGGAGCTATCGTCCTCCGTTGCTCTTCGCCCGCTGGCGCTTAAGGTTCTAACGCAATTGAGCATTGAGCTGCATGGCACGCCGGCGCTCATTAACGGGCAGTTGGCCGGCTTGAGCGTGGCCTATGACCAGAAAACCCAGACGGGCTTGTTTATCCCCTGCACGACCTTGCGCCGTTTCCTGGCCGATGCCAATGCGCCGCCCTATAAA
>JACPGN010000201.1 GCA_016182435.1 Lentisphaerota bacterium
ACAAGCGCAAGGTCGCGACGTTCAGGCGTGGCAGCGTTTTCTGGACAGCCGGCGAAGGCGGGTAGGGGCTCTCGTTAGTGTTGAGCTTGATGACCCCGGGATCGGCCGGCTGCTCGCCGGGAGAGTATCCCTGCATGGCCCGCACAGTGCGTTTGATATATTGGCTGTAACTGCTCAGGTTCATGGTTCACAGTTGAAAAGTTCACGGTTGGGAAGTTCACAGTTCACGGTTAAATGAACGTAAAATTGGAAGCAGGATATTCTGATTCCAAGCCAATTTCCAGTTTCCCTGGCCGAGCTCGGGCAGGCTAATTTCGAGGTTCCATAAACCGTGAACTGTTCCGCCAATAGCGGATCCGCTTAAGGCGGAGAACCTTTGAACTGTGAACCAGGCCCTAAGCCTTCTCAAAGCGAATGCGCGCCGAGTGGGCGTGCGCATCCAGGCCTTCAACCCGCCCGAAAGCTTCGATCACCGGCAAGGCATCCTGCAGGTCGGCGCGGGTGAAAGCCACTACGCTGGTGCGCGTGCGGAAATCATCGGCGGTCAACCCCGAAAACATGCGGGCCGAGCCGCCGGTGGGCAAGACGTGGCTCGGGCCGGCCACATAATCGCCGGCGCACTCGGGCGTCCAGGCGCCGACAAACACCGCGCCGGCATGATGCACTTTTTTTAGCCAGAGGCGCGGCTCGCGCACCATGATTTGCAGATGCTCCGGCGCAAAGCGGTTGCAAAGCTCCATCCCGGCATCCAGATGATTGACGATGACAATCAGCGTTCCTTCGGTTAATACCTTTTGAATGGCCGCATGGTGGCTCATGGTCTCGGCTTGGCGTCTGAGTTCCTTGGCAACAGCTTGCGCCAAGTGGGACGAGTCCGTGACCAATAATGCTTTTTCAAATCCGGTGCCATGCTCCGTTTGGGACAGCAGGTCGGCGGCCACGACTTCGGGTTGGGCGCTGTCGTCGGCCAGGATGGCAATCTCGCTGGGCCCAGCGACCAGATCCAGCGCCACGTGGCCGTAGACATTGCGCTTGGCGGCGGTCACGAAAGTTCCGCCTGGTCCGGCTATTTTCACCACCTTACGGATTGTGGCGGTTCCATAAGCCATGGCGCCAATGGCTTGAATTCCGCCGATCTTGTAAATCTCGGTGGCGCCGGCAAGCTCGAGCGCGTAGAGCAGGTAGGGGTTCATGCGCTTGGAGGCATCCACCGGCGAGCAGGCTACAATCTCCGGAACGCCCGCCGTCCGGGCCAGGGTTACGGTCATCAGCGCCGTGGATACCAGCGGCCGCTGGCCGCCGGGAATATAGAGGCCGACGCGCTCCATGGGAGCGAACTGTTCGCCGACCGTTCCGCCTTTGGGCGTGAACGTGTTCCAATCTTTTTTCATGCTGACGCGGGCGAAATTAAAGATGCGTTTGTGGGCTTCCTGGGCAGCGGCCACAAAGCCGGCATCCACCTGGCTGCGGGCCGCATTGAGTTCGGCCTTATGAACGGCAAACTCCTGGGGCGCCAGGTCGGCGCCATCCAGTTGGCGAGCGTAGCGCGCCACCGCCTTGTCGCCGTTCTTTTTAACTTCGGCCAGAATCTCGCCGGCCGAAGTTTCGGCGGCGGGATCGAATGCCGGACGGCTGAGGAATTCCGTCACCAGCGGCGTGGGGTTATCCGGCATCCACAGCGCCGTCTTGATCGTAAGCGAGGTTTCCGTGCTCATGGCGGGTAATTTAGCGCGAGGGCGCAATGAATACAACTGTTGCTTTTCAATCCGGGGCCCCCTCATGGTTTATCATGAGGTGGCGATAGCAGGCTTTAATGTTGTCATTCCCGCGAACGCGGGAATCCAGAAATTTAATCTGCTCCTGGATTCCCGATTAGATCGGGAATGACATAGCCCTCTTGGCTGAGGCATTACCAATGCCGGCGGTTTGGCGGACTCATCCGTCTCGCAGAATCGCATTGGTATTTGCCATGGCCAGGTGGCGAATATAGAATTCGATTTTCGAGCGCACCCTGCACTCGACAAATGCCTCGGCGGAATTGCCAGGCTTCGCCAAAGCGCTTCCTCCCACGCCAAGGCTATGGCGGACAAGTCGCCCAGGCGAGCCGGGTTCTTCAATCATTCGGCCACGGTCCAAATTGGCATACAACCGCTTGCGCTCCGCCTTGATTTCAGGATCGGCATAGGTGTAATGGCCGCAGACCCGCGCAATTAACAGCCGCAGGGCGCTATCCGATTTGATCCGCGCCGGCGCACGATTGCTGATATCAGCGGTCATCCATTTTTTCCAGGGTGTGCCGGCAAACGTCTTGTCCAGAAGTAACTTCCGCAGATGTGAAGTTTTTTTCTCGGGCAAGCGACCTTCCCGAACCAGCCTGGTTTCAAGCTCGGCCAGCGCCAATAAGGCGTCGGTTTCCACCAGGCCAAATTCCGGCGCCACGTTCATGCCGGTTATACCCAGCGCGGGGTGCACCCGGCAGGCGGCCGCCGAAAGGTAGTCGCCGTTGTGTTCCTTGAAGCCGACCAAGTACCTGGCGGCAATTTTGACAAGCCGAGCCGTGCCCTTGGCGTCGAAGCGCCCGATATTGCGATCCATCCGGCACAATGTGCCGGTCTGCCCGACTACGCACGTAGGCAAGGGAAGATTCGCGCTGGTCAGCCGAGCGGTAATTTTTTTCAGGAACGACTCA
>JACPGN010000193.1 GCA_016182435.1 Lentisphaerota bacterium
TTTCATGATAATATGTTTTACAAACAGCCGTCTGAATGATAAACATATCTGCGTGGTAAACACTGGCAAGCCCATGAAACTGACTGGCCCGTCCGCGGTTCGCGCGTTCCTGGCCGAATGGAAAGTCCGGCCGCAGAAGACCCTGGGGCAGAATTTCCTCGTTGACGGCAATATCCTGGAAATCATTCTGGCCACGGCTGGGATCAAGAGCGAGGATCAAGTGCTCGAAATCGGCACGGGCTTAGGAGTGCTGACCGAACCCCTGGCCCGCGCCGCGCGGCGGGTGGTGACGGTTGAGAAAGACCCGCGGATGTGGCCGTTGCTCAGGCAACGCCTGCAGTGTTTTCCAAACGTCGAGCTGGTCTGCCAGGATGCATTGAAGATGGACCTCGAAGCGCTGTTGCGCTCCGGCATCAATAAGGTTGTGGCCAACCTGCCTTATTCGGCCGGCAGCGCCATTCTGGTCAAGCTCCTCCAGGCGCAGACGCCGCCGGCGCAACTTACCGTGATGCTCCAGCAAGACGTCGCCTTGCGGCTTACGGCCAAGCCCCATCACAAGCAGTTCGGCCTGCTGGCGCTCTGGAGCCAGTTGCGCTACGATGTGGCCATCGGCAAGACCGTCAGCCCGCGGTGCTTCTACCCCGCGCCGGCCGTGCGCTCGGCCATCATCAACCTGGTGCGGCGTGAGCGGCCGGCGGACGTAACTACAGGGGAGGTGTTCAGTGTTCGGGGTTCAGTGTTCAACCGCCCGATGGACGATTGTCAAGATCGGCATTTTTTCTATGCGCTGACGAAATTTGCTTTTGCCCGGCGCCGCAAGCAATTGAAAACTATTCTAAGTAGCGCCAGCATCACTGTGCCTGCCCAAGCTCGGCCGGGGCCTTCGCCGCCGCGCCAGCTTGCGCTCGCTGCCGAGGATGTGCGGAAGGCCCTCCAGGAACTGGGGATTGATCCGCGCGCGCGGCCGGAAGACCTGAGCGTCGAGATGTGGCGCAGCCTTGCCGATGCGCTGAAGGAGGTATGCGCTGAATGTTAGTCATGCGTTCGCGATACACGCGGCGGACGAACGGATAGGGTATTCCCGCCGCTCGGACCGCTCTCCGCCAGGTTCCGAAGAATTCTCTCCCCGATCTGGCCAATACTGGCTCTCTGCTTGGCCCTTCTTCCAGACTGACCCAATTTAAGGGAAGACCTTGGGCCTGCCGTTGACGGATGGCCGCGATGACGGATTCGGCGGTTGGATATCGTCTTGGCAAGCCGGGCCGCAGCGCGATGGAAGCATAGGCGATACCCGCTTGTTGAAGCGCCTGGCGCCAGCCACCTAACAATTTTTTGGCTCGTGTATAAAGCGCTCCGTCCGAGCGTTGCACGGGCGCGAGATTCAAAGGTTGTCCTGCTTCTCGACGCTTCTGGATAGCGGCGATCACAGCCGCCTGATCGGGATAGCGACTGGGGATAAAGATATATCGTGGCGGACACACTTGATTATACGAAAATCCGGCGGCCTCCACCGCCGCCACCCAGCTTCCAAACCGTTGCTTAGCCGCGCGTATCAGGGTGCAGTCGGAATGTGGCCTGCGCGCGACCCGACAATGGTAGAGAGGCAAGCCTTGCCGGTGGCGGCGGCGAATCTCGACCAGAATAGCGGATGGCCGGCGATATCGCCGTATGCGTTCGTAAATCGTTGCTTTGGTGGGTATCGAAAATCCAGCGGCCGCCGCGGCGGAATGCCAGGATCCGAATATCTTTTTGGCGGCCGCCATCAAGGAGCAGTCGCGATGCGGCTTGCGCGCCACGCCGTCGTACAAAATGGGAAGACCCACATTGTGCCGCCGCCTGATTTCGGCGATCACGTCGGTTGCGCGAGTAAAACCGCGTTTCCGGTAACGCTTTTCGTTTTTCGATAAGATTCCGGCCGCGCGCAAGGCATTTGGCCAACTGCCCATCACGCGTACCGCGCAACGATAGAGGGCGCGTCCATCCTTGGGACCGGCGTCAATGTCGGTCCAATTCAGCGGCAATCCGTTGTCAAACCTTCGCCGGATGGCCGTGACGATGGCGGAACGCGTGGTGAATTTTCGAATCATCGGCAGTTGCGATTCCCAAATCTGCGGATCGTTTGCGGAAGCCACCTTGACCGCTGCCTTCCAATTACCGAAGGCGCGGATCGCCAGACGATAGAGGCATGGATCCGCATATGGACCGTGCCGAACGCGAGACTCGACAAGGGGAAGCTCTTGCTGGTAACGGCGAATTATATCCAGAATGACGTCGCGCGGCTGGCGGTTATACATGCTACACCCAACTTTAGAGTCTTCTTTGTGAAATGTGTTGAATTTTTCCTATTGGGCGGTTTGGTCGTTCCGCGGTAGGGACGGCTCGCCGAGCCGTCCGCGGCGCTCTCGGCGAGATCGCCCTACCAAAAATTGCAAATATGTTTGGCTAGGCTTTTGTTCACGCCCATCTATCTTCTTACAACCGGTCTAAGCTTAGCGGCAGACGGGATTACCACAGTGACGCTCGGCGAGCGAAGCTACCGCGGAACGACATCCTGAAACGCGCCGGGCAATTCTTCGATCAGATCGCCGGCGATTATGCCGGCCTCTGACTTTTGATTGGCGGCCAGGTCGCCGGCACGGCCGTGCAGAAATACCGCCGCGCGCGCGGCATCGAACGGAGAGAACCCCTGGGCGAGCAAGCCGCCCAGCAGCCCGGCAAGCGCGTCGCCCACGCCGCCGGTAGCCATGCCGGGATTGCCGCTCAGGTTGACGCTGAGCGGTTGCCCCGCTTCCGCCACCAGCGTGCCGGCGCCTTTGAGGATGGTTACGGCGCGCGCTCGGAGCGTCCCAATAACCGCGCCATCTCACCCGGATGCGGGGTAATGACCAGCGCTGCGGAATGCTTGGCCAGATCTTCCAGCCGCCCTTCAAATACGTTGAGCGCATCGGCATCCAGGGCCAGCGGCGCTTCCGCTTCGGCCAGCATCATTTTGATCAATTCTGCCGTTTCGGCATGGCGGGTCATGCCCGGCCCGGCGAGGATAGCCGAGAACGCCTTGCGCCGTTGAGCCCAAGCCGGCCACCAGCCGGAAGTCAGGGAGCCAATCTCGGTTTCGGGCACGCCATCACCATGGCTTCCGGCGCATAGCCGGCGACAATGTCAACGATTCCGCGCGGGACGACCGCCGTGACCAGGCCAACGCCGGAGCGCAAGGCCGCCCGCGCGGCGAGCGCCGCCGCGCCGGCAAACCCGGCGGCGCCACCGACAATCAGGAGGTGGCCGAACGCGCCTTTATGGCCGCCGCGCGCGCGGCGGGCAAAAAGCGGCTGCAGGTCGGAAGGCGTAATAAGTTCCAGGTCGGAGGCGATATTATCCGTCAGCTCCTTAGGGATACCGATGGGAATTACTTCCAGGCGGCCGACGTGGTCCACGGCGCAAGGTTCCACCAGGCCGCGCTTCGGCAGGCCCATGGTCAAGGTGTAGTCGGCCCGGACGGCTTCGCCCGTGGCGAGCCCGGTATCCGAATCCAGGCCGGAAGGCACATCCACGGCGACCACCAGGCTTGAATTGGCCTGGGCGTTAATGAATCGGATGGCCCCGCTGGCCGGACCGCGCGCCGGACCTTGGAGACCGGTGCCCAGGACGCCATCCACGACTATCGGCGCATCGGCCGCGCCGCCGTGCTGCACATACGTAATGGCTTCCTCCCAGTCTTTCAGGGTTGCCAATTCATTAACGCGGATTCGTTTCGACTTCAGCCGGTTCAAGTAGATCAAGGCGTCGCCGGAAATATCCTGGCAGGAACCGGCCAGCAGCAGGTCCACGGCGTACTTCATCTGGCGGAGATGCCAGGCCGCGGCAAAAACGTCGCCGCCATTATTGCCCCGGCCGGCGACCAGCCGCACAGGGCGATCATAAAAATCTTTTGCGTGGAACAGGTAATCCACAAAGCGCGCTACGCCAAGCCCGGCATAGTCCATGAGCGTCTTGCTCGGCACGTTGTATTCGGCGGCCGTTTTGCTCTCCAGCTCCCGCATTGCGGCTGTGGTAATGACTTTCATGATTTATTTTTTCCGTCGCTCACCAGGATGGCCTGCGCCACGGCGTAGTCGTGCGTATGCGCCAGGCTGACCAGCACGCGCGCGACGCCACGGCGCGCGGCAAGCGCCTGGCCCTTGGGACTTAAGCGCACGGCGGGCGCGCGCGTGGCGGGATCGGCAATCACTTCGATATCCTGCCAGCTAAGTTCCGGGCTGATGCCCAGGCCGAAGGCCTTGGCCACCGCTTCCTTCACGGCGAAGCGCACCGCGTAATGAATCCAGGGACGCGGCCGGGATTCGCAGTAGCGCCGTTCGGATTCCAGGAACACCCGGCGCGTGAATTGGTCCCGCCACTGCTCGAGCACCTGGCGGAAGCGCGGACCTTCCACCAGGTCAATGCCGGCGCCGACCACGGCGCCCGCACCAGATGTTATGGTTCCTTGATCAATACGATCCATAGTAATTTTCCGCCATTGGCAGATCCGCCTCCGGCGGACAATCTTTGTAGCCGCGCCCGTGAGGGCGTGGATTCTTCTGGCTGCCACCTGCCACGGGCTCACGCCCGCGGCTACATGAAACAGTCGCACCTTTAGTGGCCCAATTCATACCGAACCGCCCTTATAACCCGCCATGGCCTTCAGCATTTCTTGGACGGCCGCGCGCATGCCGATCAATACGGCGCGGGCCACGATGCTGTGCCCGATGTTGAGCGTATCCAGCCAGGGCACGCGCAGGATGCCCCGGATATTGGCGAGGTTGATGCCGTGTCCGGCATTGACCTTGAGACCCAGGCTATGGGCATAACGCGCGCCCTCAATCAAACGCCGCAGCTCTTTTTCCGCCTTGGGCGCATCCGTCTCAGGTGGATGCCTGGACCGCCCAGCGGCAGCGCAATAGGTCCCAGTGTGGAGTTCCACCACCGGCGCGCCCACCGCGGCAGCGGACTCCAGTTGACGGCGCTCAGGATCAACAAACAGGCTGACGACAATGCCGGCATCGGCCAGGCGCATGACCGCATTACTCAAGGTCTTCCGCTGGCTGAAGACATCCAGACCGCCCTCGGTGGTCAGCTCCCGGCGCTTTTCCGGCACCAAGCAGACTTCATCAGGGCGAATTTTTACCGCAATAGCGATGATTTCGGGCGTGGCGGCCATTTCCAGGTTCAGGCGGATTTTCAAGGACTTGCGCAAGGCCGCCACATCACGATCCTGGATATGGCGGCGGTCTTCGCGCAGGTGCACGGTAATCCCGTGAGCGCCGGCTTCTTCGCAGAGCCGCGCGGCCGCGAGCGGCTCCGGATAGACCGTGCCGCGGGCCTGGCGCAAAGTGGCCACATGATCAACATTAACGCCCAGTTTCAGAGGCCGATGGTTCATAATGCTCTTTAAAAACGCGCTGGTCGCGGAGAGTGTTTGCGAAGGCAATCATATAGCCCCAGACCACGGGGTCAAGCCCACATCCTGAGTG
>JACPGN010000194.1 GCA_016182435.1 Lentisphaerota bacterium
ATGAAATAAACGAAGCAAAACCGACTCCGCTGTCGTCGTTATGGGTGAGAATTGTTGTCCCGTTGGTGGCAAGCAGATATAGATAAGTATCCATGCTGGCGTCAAGCAAGGTTGTTTCTATGGAATAAGTGTGGCCGGCGGAAGCCGTAAAATGTGTATAATCAATGTCGTTGGTTAGATGGATAGTGTGGGTTTGCGCGCCGTCGTTCAGCGCGGAGCGGGTTAACGACTGGGCGGCCGTGTTGTCCACCTCGTAGACATCGGCTTCCAGCGCGTTGGCCATCCGGGCTGAAAATACCCAGTAAAACGCGAGTAATATTGCGGTTGCGCCATAGGATTTCATCTTGCTGACCCTTTCTTTTGGATTGGAGAAAATGCTGTGTTGGCTGTTTAGTATAACCATAACATTCTTATGGTCAACTTATTTATTCCTTAAATTGTAATGCCTCAGTCTTGTGGGTAGGTTACGAACTTCAATGCTGTCATTCCCGCGGAAGCGGGAATCCAGCATTGCCTGCCCGGCCACAGGCCAGGGATTTTTCTGGATTCCCGACTCGTGCTTCGTAGCGAAGGCTTACTTCGCAGAGTAGCATCAGGTCGGGAATGACAATCAGCCCTTAAGGCTGAGGCCTTACCTGATTTCCGGAACGTCCCTGGCCGACGCTCGGGCAGGCGGCCTGGCGTCCGACGGCTACAGCACCGACGGCGCGGACAGAGCCGCGCCCTCCCCGCGGATGCATCGTATGGAGGGCGGACCTCCGTGTCCGCCGCGCTAAACATTGAACTCCGCCACGAGCACGGTATGGTCGGAAGCCTGGGGCTTGAGCCGCGGGGCCAAATCAATGTAACTTGCCAGGGATTTGTCGGCCAGGGGCGCAGTGGCCAGGATGTGATCCACCCGCCACCCCATGTTGCGCTTGACCGCGTTAAAGGTGCGATAGTCGAAGAAGGTATATTGCCCACCTTCCGGGTGATATTTCCGGAATACGTCCACAAAGCCCCAGGCTAAAGTGCGCGCAAAGGCCGCGCGCACGTCCTTGTGATAGCAGACATGATTTTCCTGCTCTGCGGCGTTGTGGATGTCTATGGCCTCCGGCGCCACGTTCAAATCGCCGACCCAGACCAGGAGCTCTTTTGGCGTGAAATGCCGGTTAAACCATTTTTCCAAGCGCTCGAACCATTGGAGCTTGTATTGATACATTTCATGCTCAATGGAGCGGCCCTGGGGGACGTAGGTGTTGACCACCTGGATTGCACCGAACTGGGCCGCGACCAGCCGGGTCTCGTCGGCGCTCAGGCCGTCATCCAGGCCGAAGAGCGCGTGGCTGGGTTTGCAGCGGGATAAAATTGCCACGCCGTTATAGGATTTTTCGCCGCGGAAAATTACCTGGTACCCGGTCGCGGTCAACGCGGCCGCCGGAAAATCCTGGTCCGGCGCCTTGGTTTCCTGCAAGCAAAGCACGTCCGGCTTGTTTCTGGCCAGCCAGTCGGTTACGGCGCTCACCCGCGCGCGGATGGAATTGACGTTGAACGTGGCGATTTTCATGGGGGGGCGGGGGTGGACGGTCGGGCATTTCGTGAAGCGTATTCATTCACGCGGGCATGCTACCTCAGGTAGATCGTGGAGGAAAGATTTAAAACCCGTTGGTGGTCGTCGTTAGTCGACACTGTCAGGAATTGTGTGTAAAAATACGCATCACTGCTCAAAGCTGTCATTCCCGACCCGATCGGGAATCCAGAAAACTCCGATGAAAAGAATCGGGACTGGATTCCCACTTTCGTGGGAATGACATAGGGTAAACACTTTTCCTTTTTGCACATAATTATTGACAGAGTCTCGTTAGTCCGGGCCGGCAAAATATCTTTTGCATTTTCCGACCGGCTTGCTTAAGGTAATCACTTGCGCGTCGTGGCTGGCCAAAGCGTTGGTCAAGGCGCAAAGGAGAGCTTATGAAAGCGGTTGTCTTGGCCTATCACGATATGGGCTGCGCCGGACTCGAGGCGCTCTTGCGCCATGGCTTTGCGGTGCAGGCGGTCTTTACCCATAAGGACAGCCCCGGCGAGACCATCTGGTTCCATTCCGTCGCCAAGCTGGCGGCCAGCCACGGCATCAGCGTCTATGCCCCCGACGACATCAATCATCCGATCTGGGTGGAAAAAATACGAGCGCTTGCTCCCGACATTCTCTTCTCTTTTTACTACCGCCAGATCGTGAAGCCAGTAATCCTGAATATTCCGCCCAAGGGGTGTCTCAACCTGCACGGGTCGCTCCTGCCGAAATACCGCGGACGCTGCCCGGTGAACTGGGCGCTGATCAATGGCGAAAAAGAAACCGGCGTAACCCTGCATTACATGACCGCGCGCCCGGATGCGGGCGATATCGTGGCCCAAGCCAATGTGCCGATTGACCAGCAGGACACCGCCTTGACGCTCTTCGGCAAAATGACCGTCGCGGCCACCCGCCTGCTGGACGAGACCCTGCCGCGCCTTCGCCAGGGGACGGCGCCGCGCGCGCCCCAGGACCAGAAGCAAGCCACTTATTTCGGCGGGCGAGGGCCGGAAGATGGCGAGATTGACTGGACAAAAAAAGCCCAGGAAGTCCGCAACCTGGTTCGGGCCGTGACGCAGCCCTATCCGGGCGCGTTTACCTGGGTGAGCGACCGTAAACTACTGGTATGGTCGGCGAGCGTCTGCGCCAGCGGGTCCGGCGAAGCCGGACCAGGGAACCGCCAAGGCGGGAAAAAAACTAAATTGAGCGCGCCGCCCGGCACGGTGCTCGCGACCGAGCCGTTAACGGTCGCTTGCGGTCAGGATACGCTGCAGGTGGAGCAGGCCCAGCCGGAGCAGGAAATTGTGATGACCGGCGCGCAGGCAGCCGCGTTGCTTGGCCTGACCAAAGGCCTGCGCCTGGGCGCGCGCGCCTCAGGCCGAACCCGACGCAAAACCGCGGTGCTGATCCTGGGCGTGAACGGCTTCATCGGCAACGCTCTCAGCGAGCGGCTCCTCGACAGCGGCCGCTATGTGGTGCATGGCATGGACCTGCATGCCGACAAGATTGAGCGGCTGCTTAAGCGGCCTGGTTTTTACTACGAGGAAGGAGATATTTCCATCTCGCGCGAGTGGATCGAATACCACGTGCGCAAGTGCGATGTCATCCTGCCGCTGGTGGCGATTGCCACGCCCATCGAGTACACCCGCAACCCGCTGCGCGTCTTCAACCTGGACTTCGAAGAAAACTTGCGCGTCGTGCGGTATTGCGTCAAATATGCCCGCCGCCTGGTGTTCCCTTCCACCTCGGAAGTCTATGGCATGTGTGACGAGGCGGAGTTTGACGAGGATAACTCGCGCTTGATCCTGGGCCCCATCCGCATGCAGCGCTGGATTTATTCCTGCTCCAAGCAGCTCCTGGACCGCGTCATCTGGGCCTATGGCCGGCAGGAGGGTCTGCGTTTCAGCCTGTTCCGTCCGTTTAACTGGATTGGCCCGCGGCTCGACAGCCTGACCTCGGCGCGCATTGGCAGCTCGCGCGCCATTACCCAGTTGATTCTCAACCTGGTCGAGGGCAGTCCCATCCGGCTCATTGACGGCGGCGAACAGAAACGGTGTTTCACCGACGTCAAGGACGGCGTCGAATGCCTGTTCCGGATTATTGAAAACCGCGATGGCAAGTGCGATGGAGAGATTTTTAACATTGGCAATCCGGCCAACGAGGCCAGCATTAAAGAACTGGCGAAAATTCTGCTCCGAAAATTTGATCAGCATCCGCTGCGCGGCAAGTTTCCGCCGTTTGCCGGTTTCCAGGAAATGGAAAGCGCCCGCTATTACGGCGCCGGTTACCAGGACGTGGAGTATCGGCGGCCCAGCATCCGCAAGGCTCAGAAG
Source organism: Lentisphaerota bacterium (assembly GCA_016182435.1). Next base: position 3,883 of record JACPGN010000194.1, read on the forward strand.
CTGCTCGGCTGGACGCCCGCGGTCCCGCTCGAGCAATCGGTGGATGAAACCCTGGATTTCTTCCTTCAGGAAGCCGTGGCCTCCGGCGAATTCGGTTTTGCCGAGGAAGAATGATGAGCGCTCCCCATGCGAATCGCCTTGCGCATAGATGTGGACACGTTCCGCGGCACGCGCGAGGGCGTGCCGCAACTTTGCCGCTTGCTCTCAGCGCATGATATTCGCGCCACGTTTTTCTTTTCCGTGGGGCCCGACAACATGGGCCGCCACCTCTGGCGCCTGGCGCGTCCGCGCTTTCTAACCAAGCTGCTCAGGAGCCGGGCCATCCGGCTTTATGGCTGGGACATTCTGCTGCGCGGCGCCTTCGCTCCCGGGCCAGTCATCGGCAAGCGGCTGGGCTATTGCCTGCGCCTGGCCGCGGCCGGTGGCCATGAAATGGGATTGCATGCCTGGGACCATTATGCCTGGCAGGCGCATATCGAACACCTGGAGCCGCCGGCCATCCGCGAGAGCCTCGCTCGCGGAGTTGACCTCATGACCACGATCGTGGGCGCGCCGCCGGTCTGTTCGGCGGCGCCCGCCTGGCGCTGCACGGCGGCCGTCTTGCGCGCCAAGGAATATTTCCCTTTCACCTTCAACAGCGATTGCCGCGGGCGGACAATATTCCGCCCAGTGCTCAACGGGGTTCCCCTGAATCAGCCGCAGGTGCCGGTCACCCTGCCGACCTATGATGAAATTATCGGCCGCAACGGCGTTGATGCCGAGCGCTATAATGATTTCCTGCTGGAGCAAATTCGTCCGGAGGGCCTCAACGTCCTGACCATTCATGCCGAAGTGGAAGGCATTGCCTGCTCAGGTTTGTTTGAACGGTTTGTGCAGAAAGCGCGTTCACTGGGCCACGAGTTTGCGCCGTTAGGCGCTCTGCTGGCGAACAGTTCGGGCATCCCGGCAGGGTCAATAGTGGCGGGTAGTGTCCCGGGCCGAGACGGCTGGGTGAGCGTCCAGGAGGCAGGGTGAACAAAATCAGCGTTCAGGAACTGTTGCGGCCTTCGGTGATCGCGCTGGTTCTGGCGAATCTGGCGCCGGTTTATGGCGTGTTGTTCCTGGGCTGGCAAGTGTTCCCAATAGTTCTCTTGTTTTGGGTGGAGAATGTGATCGTCGGGGCGCTGAACGTCCTCAGAATGTTGGTGGCCTCTCCGAACGATTTAGGCAAGTGGCTGGCCAAACTGCTTCTGATTCCGTTTTTTTGTTTCCATTACGGCATGTTCACGATGGTCCACGGCATGATTGCCTTGGCGATTTTCGGGGATCCGGCTATGAAGAGCAAAACCTCGTTCAGCCCGGAGCTATTTCTGCAGATAGTGCGCGAGCAGCGCCTGGAATGGGCGGTTCTCGGCCTGGCGCTCAGTCACTTGGTCTCGTTTGCGCTGAATTATCTCTGGCGCGGCGAATACCGCACCGCCAACCTGGAAATGCTCATGGCGCGGCCCTATGGGCGGGTGGTGGTGTTGCATCTGACAATTCTTGGTGGCGGCTTTCTGGTCATGGCCTTGCATGCGCCTGTCATGGGGCTGCTCGTATTGCTGCTGCTGAAGATCGGCTTGGATGTTTGCGCCCACTTGGGCGAGCGGCAGAAGTTAGGCGGCGTTACGGGCGGCAAGGCGCCGGCGGCAATCTTCTGAGGCCTGAGAACGTGTGAAAAATTGAACCCAGACGGTCGCGACGGAGCGCGACCCTCCAAAATGCCCCAAAAAGCTGTCTGTTTTATGGCATGGAGGGCGGACCTCCGTGTCCGCCGCAATTTTTTCACAGCTTCTGAGCGGCGGGGTCACTTCTATTGCTGATGGCGGCGGGTTTTGATCCGATAGGAGTAGCCCGAGGATTCAATTACAATGTCGCCATGCAGTCCGGTGACGAACGTTGGGCAAGTATCTGAGCGCAGGCGGAGGCGCTGACAGCGCTCGGAGAGCCACATTCCCTTCGCGGAAGGCACGATCATCACCGCCGGGCCAACCGCCTCGAAAAAGTCGTTGTCCGGCAACGAGTCCGCGCCATGATGCGGCACTTTCAGGATATCCGCTTTGAGCGGCACTACTTCCTTTTGAACCGTTACATAATGGCCGAGCGCGCTATTCAGGTCGCCGGTAAACAGGTATTTCAGACGCCG
>JACPGN010000198.1 GCA_016182435.1 Lentisphaerota bacterium
ATGCAGTTCGGCAAGGCGTTCATTAAATTGATGGTAATTGGGCGGCCCCAGCAGTTCGCCCGAGAGCGGACAGCGCGCCACCGCCGTGAACGTTCCCTTGGGCGGCTCAACCGTTGTCTCTTCACGGGCATAAAAAAGATCAAGATGTCGGTTCAAGGCATGGGCCACGGTCAGATTGCAATCGAGGAAAACCGCTTGGCAGACGGCACATTGGTAAAGGAAGAGCACGGCCGTCCCGGTGCCATCCGGTTCCACCTCATGTTTTACGGCATAAAAATCCGGCTTGCTGATGAAAAGGGCGGCCACTTCCAACAGCGGATAAGCCCGACCCGAACGGCGCAACCGGGCGGCCAGCGGCTTCAGGCCACGGCTTTCGGGGATAAAAGTTACTTTGACAGGTATTGGCCGCTTGCGCGAACCCTGAGGGCGTTTTCCGGCCGCGGCGCCCTGGCCAGCGCTCTGTGGTCTGCCGACATTGTCGTACTCAGGCGGGCAGGCGGGCAGGCTTCGCGCCAGCGGGGTGGCGCTCCTACCTTGGCCAACTGTTTCGTGTAGCCGCGGCGGTGACGCCGTGGCCACGCGGTCCGGCCGGGAGGTGTTGCGCGAGCCATGTTTGGCGTAGCGGCGATTATTGTCCGACTTGTCCAGCGTTTCGCGGGGACGGCGCTTATTCTCCCGACCATCGCGGCCTCCGGCGCGGGAAGCCTCATAGCGCGTATATGAACTCTCCTTGGCGGGTCGCCGGGCCCAATCCGGCACAAAGTTCAATTCAATGACCATGTCGCCGGGGATACTCATGAATCATGCTTAGCCGGCCTGACCGGTTGTTGAGTTTGCTTTTGCATTTCCGCTTGGCGGATCCACTATGGCGGAAGGCGCGGAAGGGGGCGGAGCATCGGGTGATGGCCCGCCTGCAACGCTACCCAGCCCGCAGTCGCTACGCGCCAGCCCGCCTGCAGCGCTATGCGCAGCATTGCGGGCAGGCAGTGGCTGCGCCACAGGCGGGCGGGCGGGTTTCGCGGGATGACTATCCATGACATCGCGGGTCAGATCTCGTGCGGAGCGGCGGAACTCTTCCAGGGCTTTGCCCAGGGAGCGGGCCATGGCCGGCAATCGTTCCGCGCCAAACAACAGCAGGATCACCACCAGGATCAGCAGGATTTCACCTGCTCCCATGGAACTACCGAAAAAAGCCAGCGGAACACTCATAAGCTGACATACTCGCAGCGGCGCGACCGGTAGGCGCTCAGGTCGTCATGCCCCACCTGGGAATGCCATTCTCAGTTTGTCATTCCCGACCTGATCGGGAATCCAGTTCTGATTCTTCATCGGGATGCGCTGGATTCCCGCTTACGCGGGAATGACGGGCCAGATCCAACAGCCTGGCTTCCCACATTCATTTCAAATAGCCGTTTGGCCGGGCGAGGTAGTTGCTTGGAACATTTTACTGGGTGTAGAGCACAAACTCGGCGCGGCGGTTCAAGCGCCAGGCGCTTTCATCATGACCCACGGCCACGGGATTTTCCTCGCCTTTGCTCTTGGTCTGAATAGCGGCGCCATCAATGCCCAGTCCAATCAGGTAGGCTCGGACCGCCAGCGCCCGGCGCTCGCCCAGCGCCATATTATATTCGGCGCTGCCGCGTTCGTCGCAATTGCCCTCCATCAGCAGGCTGGTCCCGGAATTTTTCTTCAGGAAATCAGCAACCGCTTCGATCTTGGCGCGCTCGCCCTCTTTGATCTGGGCGCTGTCATAATCGAATAACACATTGGCAAATTTAACGGCCAATATGTTCATGCTGCCTTCCGTAGGACGGTCATAAAGACTCTGCTTGCCGCCGGCATCGCCGCCAATATTATCGTCAACTCCCGCCTTTGGGCCTTTCTTGCGGCATCCCGTTGTGCCCAGCGCGCCGACTAACGCCACCACGAGCAGACCGAACATGATTCTGCTGATCATCCCGCACCTCCTGATTGGTTAGAAACTTTATTGCTGCGACCAGGCAGGGGCCATCCAGTCCCCTCTCTCTGATTCCGGCAACAAAGGTATTAGAGAACCATCCAAGGTGTCAACTATAAAAATACGCGATTGGTAATTGACCGAGCGCGTGCACACGACATGCCGCCCATCCGGCGCCCAGGACGGGTCCTCATAATTGGCATCCTCGCGGGTAACCTGCTTGAAGTCGAGGGTGGCCGGATTCATGACCAGGATCTGGTAGAGGCCGCCGACATAGCTGCAATAGGCGATATAGCCGTTCGCGCCCCAATCGGGATCCACGTTCTGCGAGCCGTGACTGGTCAGCCGCCGCGGCTCGCCGCCGGAGCGGTCCATGACGTACAACTGCGGGGTTCCGGCACGGTCGGAAACGAATGCTATTTGTTCTTCATCGGGCGACCAGGTTGGGCTCGCTTCCGCCGCGCGGGGCGTACTGGTCAGACGCGTGAGTTTTCCGCGGCGCAAGTCCTTGACGTAGAGGTCCGGGTTGCCGTCCTTGGAAAGAATCAAGGCCACGGAGCGGCCGTCGGGCGCAAAGGCGGCGCCGGCGTTAAGGCCGGGGTAATTGGCCAGGCATTTGCGGTTGCCGCTCAGGAGATTCACCAGGTAGACATCCGGAAACTGGGAGCGGAAGGAAGTATAGACAAACTCCTTGCCATCCGGCGACCATCTTGGCGCCAGACTGATCGAATTATCGCGGGTTAATTGCCGGAGATTCTGGCCGTCGGCGTCACACAGATACACTTCCTTTTTGCCGGTGCGGTTGCCGACCAGGAGAATGCGCGTGGCGGCCATGCCTTTGCGGCCGGTAAGCGCCAGAACAATGTCATCGGCCGCTTGATGAGCAAGCGAGCGCACTTCGCGCTCGGTGTTTTTGTAAGTTTTGCTCAGCAAGCGCTCGCGGCCGGCAACATCATAAGCTTCGCAGCGGACTTCCAGGTTGGCGCCGGCTATGGCCGCCTGGCCCAGCAGGACAAACTCGGCGCGCGCGCGGCCGGAGAGGTCAAACGAGCCGGAGCGCGTCAGGTCCGCTTCCAGCGTCTGGCGGAACACGGTCGGCGCCGCGCCCGACCCGACGACAAACCGCGCCATATCCAGGGTTGAGACTTCGGCCATGGCCTTTCTCACCAGCACCTGCGCCTGGGCCGGGCCGTCGAAGGCCAGGCCGAGCAACGCGACGGCGGCGAGCAACGTCTTACGTTTCATCAAGCTACAAATCATTTCGGAAACCCCAACAACGAATCTACCAATGAAATAATTTTAAACAGAAGGACGCTAAGAATACAAATTTTCATGCCATAGGCAGATCCGCCTATAAGGCGGAAACACCTTTTATCTTTGGGTCCTTTGCGAGCTTCTGTTCAAATAATGAACTCTTAATACGGGGCACTTTCTTTCCGGGCGCGTTTTCCGCCACAGCGGATCTGCCTCTGGCATGACAGCCGGTGGCGGTATTCGCGGGCGCCGTAATAATACTTGCCGGCGAAGCCGTGCCGCAGGCGGTAAAGCAGAAAGTAGGCCCAGCGACTGTGCCGGTTGAAGAGGTTGTCTAAAGCCAAATGAGTCGTAAAGCCGACAAAGAGCCCCAGCGCCACGGGCTGGCGGGCTTCGCTCAGGGTTAATAGAAGGGCAAGCCAGAGGAGGGCAAATTCCCAGGAATGCAGAAAGATAAATATATTTTCCATGATCTCGATGCGGAAGGCGCGGAAGAACCGGCGCAAGTTGAGCCGCCCGCGGTGATGGAAGAGATGATCAAACACGTGGTCCAGGTCAATCAAGACGCCCGCGAGCAAGCAGGCCACCGCGGCGGCCCATGAGCGCAGCCACCACCAGACCAGCGCGCTGATCAGGACTGAGGCAACCACATGTTTCGACACTTGCATACCGGCGGGCAATCTATCAAGCGCCCGGCCCGATGGCAAGTGCGCTTGTCAGAAAACGCCTTAAGCCGCGGAAAGGGCTCAACGGTTGCCGTAAAAAATTCGCAAAATTATCGTATTGCTTCCAAATCGGGCTTTTGCCATACTTTGTCTGTGTAGCTGAATGGGAACGTCGCCTGGGAGAAAGCCTGATGCAGCCGATAATGAGACCTAATGGCCTCCGGTGGCTCCTGACCGGTATTTTGCTCTGCGCCGCGGGAAGCTGTTGGGCGGCCAACATCGAATCCGGCCAGTGGTTCTCGACGGATATCTCCACCAATAACCTGCGCGACGTTTACGAGTTTCAGGCGTATTCCAATGATACCGTGCTGGTGC
>JACPGN010000204.1 GCA_016182435.1 Lentisphaerota bacterium
GATTCCACCAAGATCGAGACGGAGTTGGGCTGGCGCCGCCAGTTTGATTTCGCCAGAGCGCTGCAGGCCACCGTGGAGTGGTACCTGCAAAATCGCGCCTGGTGGCAGCGCATCCGCAGCGGTGAATACCGGAAATATTACAAAACCATTTACGGCAACCGATGAATGAAAAGACGGTCGGGGTAGAACCCGACCCTCCATTTTCCGAAGAAATCATGCCACAGGCAGATCCGCCAAGGCGGAAACGGCTTGATTTTACTAATGGAGGGACGACTTCCACGTCGTCCGCAATTTTTTCACAGCTACTCAGACACCTGAGCAGTTACAACCGATGAATGAAAAGACGGTCGGGTCCCAGCGGGTATTTAACGGGAAGTTGCTCCGGCTCGAAGTGCTCGAAGTGGAACTTGACGGCGGCCGACGCGCCCGGCGCGAAATCGTCCGCCATCCCGGCGCCGTGGCGGTCTGGGCGCGCGTGCCGGATGGGCGCTTCGTGTTTGTCCGCCAGTTCCGCAAGGCCATTGAGCAGGAGCTCCTGGAGGTCGTAGCCGGCACGCGCGACGCCGGGGAAACTTGGGAAGCGTGCGCCCGGCGTGAGATCAAGGAGGAAACCGGCTACACCGTAAAAACTCTCGCGCTGCTTGGTTCCCTTTTCACGGCGCCCGGCTTCTGCTCGGAACAGATTGCTATCTTTTACGCGGAACTCTCCAACGGCGGGGCAACCGACCCGGACCCGGACGAGCGGCTGGAGGTGGTTTTGCTTGACGAAACCGAATGGAAAGCGATGATAGCCCGTGGCGCCATCCAGGACGCCAAAACCTGGGCAGCCTGGGGGCTGTATGAAACCAGACGACAGATGACGGAGGACGGACGACGGAAGACGGACGACAGACGACAGACGACGGAAGACGGACGACGGGAAGCCGGAAGCGGGAAAATAGCTGATTTGATGATTGGTTGATCACCGAGTCACGAATCATCGAATCAACCAATTATCGAATCATCGAATGAGCCAAGAACCCTCAACGAGCATTTGGCAGCGCGCGTGGCGCTTCGTGTCCGAGAGCATCTGGGAAATCGAGCTTAACTCGCTTTCGCGGCTTAGGCGCCTGGGCATTAACTTTGTCCGGATCGTGTTCCTGGTCTTCAAGGGCTTCCAGGAAAACGAGTGTCCCCTGCATGCCTCCTCGCTGACTTACAGTTCGCTGATGGCCATTGTGCCCATCCTGGCGCTGGCCCTGGCGGTGCTGCGGGGCCTGGGCGCCGGCGAGTGGGCCGAACAGCGCCTGGTCCAGGCTGTAGCCGCGATGCCTGCGCAGTTCCAGGACTTTGTGATCAACCTGTTCACCTATGTGAAAAACACAAACTTCGCCACGCTGGGCGGGATCGGACTGGTGCTGCTGCTCTGGACAGTCGTTCAAGTGCTGAGCTGCGTGGAAATGTCGTTTAACCGGGTCTGGGGCATCATCCTGCCCCGGCGGCTGTTACGTAAGTTTGCGGACTATCTGAGCATCGTCATGGTGGTCCCGGTCCTGATGGTGGCCGCCACGACGATCAATGCCACGCTCAACAACCCGGCGCTGATCCGACTGCTCCAGGACCACTTCGGCTACGTCTTTTTGCTTTATACCAGATTGCTCTCGTTGCTGCCGCTGCTGGCGACCTGGGCGGCCTTCACTTTTCTCTACAAGTTGATGCCCAACACGCGGGTGCGGACCCTGCCGGCGGTGGTCAGTGGCGTTATCGGCGGCTCGCTCTGGGTAGGGTGGCAATGGTGTTACATCGAACTGCAGGTCGGCATCAGCCGCTATAACGCCATCTACGGGACCTTGGCCTCGGTGCCGATATTCCTCATCTGGCTCTATATCTCCTGGTGGATTGTCCTGCTGGGCGCCGAAATCGGGTTTGCCCTGCAAAACTATGCCACCTATAAAATGGAGCAGAAGGCGCATGGGGCCAGCACCCAGTCCCGCATCATGTTGGCGCTTTCCATCCTGTCGCACGCGGCGCAAGCCATGCTGATCCACGTGCCCTGCTTCGAAATCAACGCCTACGCCCATAGCCACCGCGTGCCCGTCCGCCTGATTCACGAAGTGGTGGACGCGCTGGTTAAGGCCAACCTGCTGGCGGAAGTATCCGACGGCGCCGGGCGCTACGTGCTGCTCAAGGTGCCCAGCCTGATCCGCGTCAAGGATATTATTGCCGTCATGCTCCAGACCGGCGTTACCCCGCGCAGCCTGGGCCTGGACCAGCTCAACCCGGCCATCCGGCACGTGCTGGGTAAAATGGAGGCCGGCTCCGCCGAGTCGCTTAAAGACTTTAGCGTCTCTGACTTGCTCCAATTGCATTCCCGGCTGAGCGCGGAAGCGCGCACACCTGAGCGGCCGGGGCCTGCCCAGGCTCGGACGGGGAATCAGCCGTGACCGTGGCAGTCTCATCCGGCCCCATCAACTTCGCCCAAGCCCTGAATGCCGA
>JACPGN010000009.1 GCA_016182435.1 Lentisphaerota bacterium
GGCCCGTTCAGCTTGGAGGAAAACCGTGCGCTGATCCGCCGGTTCGGCGTGGGCGTGCTGGTGACCAAGGACAGTGGCGCCGCTGGCGGCTTTCAAGCCAAGCAGGAGGCGGCGCGGCTGGAAGGCTGCCTGCTGGTTGTGGTTGGCCGGGCCGAGCAACCCCGCGAGACGCGGGGTAAACTGTCAGGGCGAGTCTTTAATAACCCGCGCGCGCTCGTCCAGGCCGTTCTGGCGGCCGTATTGAAAGAAGGAGTGCCATGAACAAATTTACCCCGCGCTTCGCAGGGTCCTGTCTGGTGCTGCTTGCCCATGGCAGCCGCCGTCCGGGGTGGCGCGCGCCGTTTGAAGAAATGCTCGCGGACTTGCGGCGCGAGGCGGGCGCGGACGCTGTTTGCCTGGCGTATATGCAACTGGCTAAGCCGGGCTTGGGCGCCGTGGTGCGGGACCTGACTGAGCACGGGGTTCGGGCGATTCGAATCCTGCCGTTACTGATCTCGACGGGGAGTCATGCCGACGGGGACATCCCGGCCGAGGTGGCCAAGCTGCGGCAGAAGCATCCGGATGTTGCCATGGAAATTCTGCCGCCGATTGGCAGTCATCCGCGCTTCAAGGCCTTCCTGCGGGAACTGGTCAAGGAGTCGCTCTGTCCAGCCGAAGGCGGATGCGCCTTATAGCTGGCGGAAAAACTGAAGCATTTTCCGTGGCCTATCAATGCCATTGCGTCCAAAAGCTTGAGGCGATAGAATCGGGACCATGGCTGAGATCCATGCCGATTGGAGCCTTGTTGAGCGGGTTAAAGCCGGGGACGATTCCGCGTTTGAGGCGCTCATGGCGCGCTATAAAAGCCCGGTTTTGAACTTTGTCTACCGCATGATTGGCGATGCCGGCGAAGCTGAAGATATTGCCCAGGAAGTATTCGTGCGTGCGTATCAGGCAATGCGCTTGCCCCGCTTGCGGCGCCAAAAAGCGCAATTTTCAACCTGGCTTTTCCAGGTGGCTCGCCATGCGGCCATTGATTGTCTGCGCCGGCGCAAGCGCCAGCCAACAGAATCCTTGACGGCGCTTGAGGAAAATGGGGCTCGCCTGGCGGATAGTTCGCGAGCGGCTGACGGCGAAATTGCCCTGAAGGAAGTCGGCGCCCAGATTGCCTTGGCGGTGGCGCGGCTGCCCGAAGATCAGAAAACGGCTTTTCTACTTGCGGAATATCAGGATCAGCCCTCTGCGGAAATTGCGGCGATCATGCAATGCTCTACCAAAGCAGTTGAATTGCGGCTCTACCGCGCCCGGCAGTTTCTGCGAGGGCAACTGGCGCACCTGCTGAGCTAAAGAACCGGGTATGGGTCAGTTATTGATGGCCAGGCTCAGGGGCAGGGGAAATTAGCGGGCAACAGGATGCGACGGCGTTTTATGCGATTGAGTTTATAGTCACACTTAATAAAGTGTGTCCATGGCGTGAGTTAATGAAAAATAGAAACTCTGCAGGGTAATCCACTACTTATTATTGGCGAGGATATTTATAATCACAGAGCTGTTTCTTTACGCTTGAGCCACAAGCTGAGCATGGGCAAGTGTTCACGAATTGCCAATGTGTCTTTAGTAGAAAGTAAAATTATGGACAACGAAGCCGCGATACTCGAACAATATATTTCAGCCAAGACCCTCAAGCATAGCCGGCAGCGCAAGGCGATCCTGGACGTGTTCTTGTCGGTTGACCGGCATCTGACGGCGGATGAACTTTACCGGTTGGCGCGGCGGCGCTGTGCCACGGTGGGGGTAGCCACGGTGTACCGGACCATGAAAATGCTGGTGGCGGCCGGCTTATGCCGCGAGCTGAAAATTGACGATGGTACCACGCGCTATGAGCATCTCTATGGCCACCGCCATCACGATCACCTGGTCTGCACCCGTTGCGGCAGGTTTGTGGAAGTGATGGATCCCGCGATTGAACGTTTGCAGGAGCGTTTGGCGCGCCGGCACCGGTTCTTGCCCGAGCGCCACCGCATGGAAATCTATGGCCTCTGCCGCCGCTGCCGGCCGCGTTAACGCGGATTATTTTTTTATTTTTATGTTGACAATGATTATCATTATCAGGTAGCCTCCTTCCTGTTTGGCGCCCATAGGCTCAACCAGCGGGTAGGGAAAGGAGGTAAAGGGCCAGGCAGATAGGCCATCGGCGGATTAACGGGCACAGCGGGTTAGGCCGCGGGGACCAACACAAAGCAGGGCGCTTTCAGGAACGTCTGGCACGAGAACGGGACTTTCCCGGCAGGGTCGGGCACTGGGGGCGCAAAAACGCAGGATGCAACCGGAAAGGAAAGGCAACAAATGAACAGATTCAGTCAAGAGGTGCATAGCAAACTAAAAGGATGGGCCGGGCGACTATGCTTAGCGGTGGTGGTGACCGGGCAACTGCTTGGCGCCCAGGCCACTTGGGCGCATGAAGGTTATATGACCACCTACAACCACCACATAATGCCGGGGGAATTCGAGATTATGGTGATGAACGATTTCACCACGCCTTCCGACCCCAAGCGCGAGGACGACGGCCACGGAGATTATTTCTCCCACATGCTGGAAGTCGAATATGGCCTATCGGATCAATTGGCCTTTGAATTCATGGTCGAGGCCTTTGAAGACACGGAAACCGGGCAGAGCGAATTCACCGGCTTTCGTTATGAAGCCAGGTATCGCATCTTCAAAGACGAGGTTCCCTTGAATCCGACCCTCTATGCCGAGTACGAAGACCTGCATCTCAAGACCCGCTATAAGATGGAAACGAGCGGCTGGGTCGAGCCGCCCTATGCGGAAGAAGAAGGCGAGGAGCCGAGTCGCGAGCACATATTGGAGTCCCGGCTGATTCTGTCAGAGGACTTCGGACCCTACAATGTGGCGTTTAACTGGATCAATGAGAGCGATCTCAATTCCGGCGAGACGGCGTTTGGCTACTCCCTGGGGTTCCTGGTGCCGGTGGCGCCGGACGCAGCAGCCGCGCATTCCGGAAAGCACATGACCGGCGGTGAACATAGCAATAGCGTCCTGGCGTTTATTCGGCCGTCATCATTGGCTTTCGAGTTCTTCGGCGCCCTGGGCGATACCCTGGCGTTCGGGCTGACCCCGGCGCGGCAGGAGCATTATTTCCAGCCGAGCATCACGTTCGACGTAGGGCAGAGTCAGATGCTGACTCTCGGTTTTGGCATTGGGCTGACCAAAGCCAGCGACCAACTGATCCGGCTCAGTTGGGGAATAATGCTGTAAATGCGGCTTTTCAGGAAGATCGCCCTGTTCGTGTCGGGCAGATTGGCCGTGGCAGCGGTCGGGGCCATGCGCAGCGACAAAGAGAGGCATTGATAATGAAGACCATTATCTCTATGCTTGCCGGCGCCGGTTAATTGTGCCGCCATGCCTGAATCAAAAAAACTGATCATTGTGGGCAGTCCGAATGTCGGCAAAAGCGTGATCTTCAACGCGCTTTCGGGCAGCTATGCCGCGGTTTCGAACTACCCAGGCACTACCGTGGAGGTCTTGCGGGGCAGGGCTGCGCTCGGGTCGGACGAATGGGAGATTGTGGATACGCCGGGCATGTACTCGTTCAGCCCAATCACGGAGGAAGAGCGCGTGGCCCGGCAGATATTGCTGCATGAACGCGCCGACGTGGTGGTTCACGTGGTGGACGCCAAGAACCTGGAGCAGATGCTGCCGCTCACGCTTCAGCTTCTGGAGGCCGCGCTGCCGGCCATCCTGGTCCTGAATATGATGGACGAGGCCGAGAAGGCCGGCGTGCATATCCGCGCGCCGGCCCTGGCTGAAGAGCTCGGCATTCCGGTAGTGCCAACCGTGGCCACGTCCGGTAAAGGCCTGACCGAGCTTAAAGATGTTATCAGCCGCTATGCGCCGCCGGGCCTGCCCGCCATAGCCTTGGCGTCGGCGGGCGAGTTCAACGGCAATATCATGTTATATGCGGAACATATCGAAAAGGCTCTTGTCCAGATTGCCGCGCTGCTCTCCCCGTTACAGGTTGGGCGCATTTCCGGAAGGGCCTTAGGTTTGCTGCTGCTTAAGGACGATCAGGAAATTTCGGCGTTGATCCGGCAGCGGGCTCCTAACGTCTTTGAGCGGATTCAGGAAATTGTGAAGAATGTGCAGGGCGACCTGACCGTGCCTTTTTCCTACCGGATGGCCATTCGGCAAAAGCTGGAAGCCGGCCGGATTGTGGGCCAAGTTGCTACCAGCGAGAGTATGCCGCTGGGTTTACGGGAACGGTTAAGCCGGCTGATGATGAGCCCGCTGACCGGTTTTCCGATTCTTTTAGCGGTGCTTTACTGGGGCTTATACAAGTTCGTAGGCGAGTTCGGCGCGGGGACGGTGGTTGATTTTCTCGAAGGCACCTTGTTTGAAGGATATATCAACCCCTTCCTGATCAGGATCTTCACGGCGCTGATTCCTTGGGCGGCCCTGCGGGACTTGATTGTCGGCGAATATGGAATGCTCACCTTGGGGTTGCGCTATGCCGTGGCGCTGATCCTGCCCCTGGTAACCTTCTTTTTTCTCGTTTTTGCCGTTATCGAAGACACCGGCTATCTGCCGCGCCTGGCCATGCTGATTGACCGCACCTTCAAGAAAATAGGATTAAGCGGCCGGGCCGTCATTCCCATGGTGCTGGGCTTAGGCTGCGACACAATGGCCACGATGGTGACGCGCACACTGCCGACCAGGCGGGAACGGGTGATTGCCACACTGCTGCTGGCGCTGGCGGTGCCGTGCTCGGCGCAACTGGGCGTGATTCTGGCGCTGCTCCAGGGCCGAAGAGCCGCAATGCTGATCTGGGCGGGACTGGTTGCGCTGGTATTTCTGCTGGTGGGCTACCTGGCGGCCAGGATTCTGCCGGGTCGGCGGGCCTCCTTCTATATCGAGGTGCCGCCGCTGCGTTGGCCCAAGCTCTCGAATGTGCTGATCAAAACCTATACGCGCGTAGCCTGGTACTTTCGCGAGGTCCTGCCGCTTTTCCTCCTGGCCAGCGTGCTGATCTGGCTGGGCCAGTTGACCCGCCTGTTTGACCTGTTAATCGCGCTGCTGCGCAAGCCGATGGTGCTGATCGGCCTGCCGGCGGAGGCGGCCAAAATTTTTCTTTTTGGCTTCTTCCGCCGGGACTATGGCGCCGCCGGTCTCTACGACCTCAACAAGCAGGGCGCTTTGAATGGCGTTCAGCTTGTAGTGGCTTGCATCGCCTTGACGCTCTTTCTGCCCTGCATTGCGCAATTTCTGATGAACGTGAAGGAGCGCGGCTGGAAAACCGGCGTCGGCATCTCGGCGTTTATTCTGTTATTTTCCTTCCTGGTGGCTTATATCGTCAACTTTGCGCTCACGGCCTTTAGGGTGTCATTATGAAATGCGCGTTGTGCGGCCAGGTGTTCGACCAGGCGGCGCGCGCCGGGGCGTGTGCTAACTGTTCCATGCTCAAGAATTGCGGTTTGCTCCGCTGCCCGAACTGCGGTTTTGAAACGCCGGCTGAGCCGGAATGGCTGCGGAAAGCCATGCGCAGCGCGCAGCGAGCCATGCACAGCGCGTGGCAAGCAATCAATAAATTGAGGAGGAAAAGCAACCGTGAAATTGACTGACCAAGCCGAGGAAATGCTTGAGACGCTCTGGATAGAGTTGATTGAGAAGAAGAAAGACACTCTCGACATCACGCTGATCAAGCGGGAAGATGCTCTTTATGAGTTGACTCGCGGCGGCTATGCCGCCGTGACTAAAGACAAGATCGCTTTGACCGGGAAAGGGACCGAGGAGGCCCGGCAATGCATCCGTCGCCACCGGCTGGCGGAGCGGCTGATGGTGGATGTGCTCGATCTTAAGGAAGGCCTAGTTCACGAATCAAGCTGTAACTTTGAGCATCTGCTGCACAAGGGTCTGGATGAGAACATCTGCACGCTGCTGGGCCATCCCAAA
>JACPGN010000205.1 GCA_016182435.1 Lentisphaerota bacterium
ATTTCCCACATGGCGATCGTCAGGTCCGCATAGGTTGTTACCATGTCCCGCACCCAGGGCGGGTCCAGGGCCATGCCCATGAGCAGGTATTCATGCCCGCACACCGGATGCATTTGCTCAAAGACGTTAACCCCAGCCCAGCAGAAAAACTGCTCCCGCGCGGCGGCCAGCGCCTTTGCCTCGCGGTATCCGGCAAAGTCCACGCGACGGCGCTCCGGCTTGAGCAAGGGCTTGATATGCTCTTCCCAGCCGGCGCGGTCCTTGACCAGGAAATCCACGTGCTCCGGCGTGCCGGACTTGTTTTTCCACCAGCGCAGCAAGGCGCCATTGCCGTTGCGTACCAGTTTGGTTTCCTCATCTTCCTCAATGACCGTATCCGGAAAATCCAGGTTGGCCACGCACTTGATCCAACCGGCGTTGCGCAGCTCAATCCGGAAATGCTCAACAAGGTCCTCGTCCTTTTTCAGGAAACCCTGCTGAGTCCAGCGCTTAACCGTCTCGCCCCAGAACGATTCGCTGAACGAGGCGCGGTCGGCGCTCTGACGCTCCAGCAGACACCGCACTCGTTCTCGCGCGGTCATGGTTGGCATAATATTTTCTCCGGCCTGATTTCTAAGGCTGCAATTCTGTGGAGCGTGTGCTAACTTCCGGCTTGATGTTTAAGCCAGAACAGAGCCTTTTTCAAGCATGAAATCCGCCGGCGGCATACTTGAGATTATCAAGCGCGACGGCAACCTGGCGCCCTATGACCGGGACCGGATCAGCAGTGCGATCTTCCGGGCCATGGCCTCGCTCGGCCAGGGCGACCGCGCCCAAGCCGAAGCGCTCGCCCGGGACGTTGAAAGCTCGCTGCTGAGGGCTTACGGGGCTTGCGCCACGCCCAGCGTGGAGGAAATCCAGGATATCGTCGAAGAAACGCTCATGGCGCGCGGCGCGATCAAGACCGCCCGGGCCTATATTATTTACCGCAACCAGCGCGCCCAGGCCCGCGCCGCCCGGGCTTACGCTTTCGAAGTAACCGATAACATCCCCTACAAAAAAATCTACGAGGTGTTGCGCTGGAACATGGATCACGGCTGCGACTCGATCAGCAACCTCAATGGCCTTATCCGGGAGGGGCATTTCTCCCGGCTGATCCGTGAGTCCGACCGGCGCTTTGAAGAGGAACTTGACCAATGCGCCGGCCAGATCCTGTCCGCGCGGGGCTCGATCCGGCTGGTCATTATTGCCGGGCCCTCTTCCTCGGGCAAAACGACCACCACGGCCAAGCTCATGGAGCGCCTGACGCGCCGCGGGCTGGTGTTCAAGGCGCTCAACGTGGACAATTACTTCTTCGATCTCGAACAACATCCCAAGGATGAATTCGGCGACTACGACTATGAGGCGCCGCAGTCGCTCGACCTGGCGCTGATCAACGAGCACCTGAACGCGCTCCTGGCCGGCGAGACTGTCCGGACTCCGCGCTACGATTTCAAGACCGGCAAGCGCACCCTGGCCGTTGAACCCCTGCGGCTCGAGCCCGGACAGATCCTGCTGCTGGACAGCCTGCACGGGCTGTATGAGGATATGACCCGCAGCATCCCGGCTGAGCGAAAATTCAGGCTCTACATTGAGACGCTGGGCCAGTTACGCTCCCGCGACGGCGCCTTCATGCGCTGGGCCGACCAGCGCCTTATGCGCCGCATGATCCGCGACAGCGCGCAGCGCAATTCCCGGCCGGAAACGACCCTGACCCACTGGCACTACGTCCGGCGCAGCGAGTTGAAGAACATCATCCCCTTCATCAGCACGGCGGATTTCCTGGCCAACAGCGCCTTGCCCTACGAGATTCCCATTCTCAAGCACCGCGTGTTCCGCTATTTCCCGGAAGCCATCGCTCGCTACCGGGAGGATCCCAGCCGGCAAGACGCCTATATCCGCGCCAAACGCATTTATGATTTCCTGGCGCCCTTGACCGAAGTCGCGGATGACACCGGCGTAGCGGCCGATTCGCTATTGCGGGAGTTTATCGGCGGCAGCCGCTACGAGACGTGAGCTAAAAATCGGCAACCAACCAGACCCCCCTCACCCTGCCCTCTCCCGAGGGAGAGGAAATGCTTTCGGTGTGGGAGGCGCGCTATGTGCGGCGACGGTCGCGGCGCGTAGCGCCCCTAAACCTTGCCGTTCTCACGAACGGCACCTACACCGATCTGGCCTGCCATGATAGCATGGCAGGCAGGTGTAACCGCGGTTCGTCCGAACCGCTCCTACCGTGCGGCGGACGCCGCGCGTTCGTAGCTTTTCAGCGTGGCGAGCTCTCTGGGCAGGTGTTCCTCGTAGGGATCACTCCAGTTGATCCATTCCCCGCTTAGATAGCCCTGGTAGGGAATGGTCAGCAGAAGTTCAATGGCCCGTTTGTGGTCAATACAGCCTTTGCCGATCGGCATCAAGTCGGTGCTGCCGGGCTTGCCGTCATGGATATGCAGGTGGCGAATCCAGGGTTTCAGTGCGGTAAAAGCTTCGTCTATTCCACTCTGGTGGACCCGCACGGGGTGCATGATGTCCCAGTTGACCGCTATTGACGGATGGTTCACGCGGCGTATTACCGCGGCCACATCCGCCGGCCGACACCAGGAATCATGGGTTTCCATGCAGACGGTTATACCGCGCGCCTGGGCGTGTTCGGCAACGCTGCGCAGGGCATCGGCTACAATCTTAACGGCATCGGGGAGCTTCTGACCCTCGGCCAGCGTGCCGCCAAACACCCGGATGCGCTCGGCGCCGACGTCGGCCGCCAGGTCAATGCACTTAAGCGTATATTCCACGTTCTGCTTCGTGATTGCCGGATCGGCATACACGCAGGAGGTGGCAATGCAGGCCAACGTTACCCCATGAGCGCGGGCCAGTTTTTTAATTTCCTGGCGCTGTGCGGCTGAAGCCGCCGTTTCCACGCCGTGCCGGTGCTCGGCGTCAATGCGCGGCTCAACGCCGTCATAACCAAAACGTTTGGCCGTAGCCAGCAGTTGAAC
>JACPGN010000199.1 GCA_016182435.1 Lentisphaerota bacterium
GATGCCACGGGCATCCGCCTGCGGCGGAAAATTGTAGGAGCGCCACCCCGCTGGCGCGATGCCTGCCCGAGCGTCGGCCAGGGAGATCGCCTCGACGGGGCGAGGCTCCTACATTTCCACCACAGGCGGACGAAACGTATTTGGGTTGCGGGCATAGCCTGCATTAGATTGAATGAAAAGAGGGAATAAAATCCGCCCGCTGCGACCTGGGGTCAGCGCAGGCATTTTCATGGCAATGCTGGTCGTGTTTTTTAACAGCGTGGGGGCCGTCCACGCCCAATCCGTATTCAGCCGCGTGATCCAGGTGGCGGCGCCGGGGGCGGTTTGCGCCGCGGTGCAGGATGATTCCGCGCGCCTGGTTGTCGGCGTGCGCGGCACCGGGGATTGCCATCTGGCCGTGTTTCCGCTCGATCCCACCGGTAATGTTGTCAGCACCGGAATGACGCGCCTTGTGCTCCCGAAAATCGCCGCGCTTAAAGATTATACCCCTTATCCGCTGGATGCGGCCTGGCACCCACGTTTGCCGCTCCTTTATGTCTGGCAGGATGTCGCCGGGCCGGAGGTGGCTGCTCCAGCAAAAAATCCCGTGTTCGGCGAATTCGATCACCTAGCCGTCTATAGCCTGACCGGAGGAGTTCTGCAATGCGTACAGAGCTATGCGCGCGGCGGCAATTATGCGTGGGGACTTTCGACCGGCCGGATCGCGTTGGACCCCGAAGGGAAGAGACTGTTTCTGCCCAACTTGCGGAATGCGGCAACCGGCCGCTCCCAGATCGGGTACCTGATTTTGAACACGAACGGTCTGCCGCTCGTTGTGGAGGGCCGCGCCGAACCGGCCGTTGTGGATGTCGGGGATGTGCGCGCGAACCCGTCGGGTTTCGGTTTCCTGGCCGTGACGTCCCGGGTCATGATCTTTTCCGGTGTGAGCGGGCCGGTAACGTGGGATACGGAGAATCGCCGGGCGGCGCTGGGTTGCCTCATGGTTCGCGGTATTCCGGCGGGTTGTTTCGTCGGCGGGCGCCCGGAAATTGCCGCGGTTTTCGGCGCGGCCCAGCACGGCAGCTTTGTGTACCGCGTGGCGCAGGTTGATGGATTTCTGACGCTGCTGCCGCAGGTCATGACCGTGGCCGGCGCGGTCTTTGCCGCGCCGCCGGTGGTGATGCCGGGCAAGCCGGACTGCTTGGCGCTCGGCGGGGCGGCCAAAATTCACTTCCTGAGGCTGGACAATGCCGGCCGCATGACGGAACCCGTCGAAGAACTGCCCATAGCCTGTCCCGCCGTTCAGGCGCTGGCCTATTCGCGCAAATTTGACCGGCTCTATGTTGCCGTAGAGAGACTGCCATGATCAAAAAGTTCCTTCCAAAATTTTGCATCTATCTGACGATGGCGTTGCCGGCGGCGGCGCGCACCGTCATTATTGATGCCAATGAAGCCGACCAAATGGCGGTCATATCCGCCGTTGCGCCCCGGATGAGCTGGGCGGCTTGCGAAACATCGAGCGCGGTCTATACCACCAGCTCCATTGATCTTGTTCCCGGCCGCAGCTTTTTGATCAGGTTCGCGCTGAATCAAATTCCATCCGGCCAGCGGATTACCTTCGCGGAACTTATCCTGCCGGTGCAGAGCTGCACCGGGACGGATCCGCGCTTCTATCTGTGGCGGGTTCTCGCGGAATGGGGAGCGGGGGTCTCGCACCTCTACCGCCGGACTTCGCCCGGGAAAGTTGAATGGGCCGTGCCTGGCGCGCGCGGGCTTTCCGCGGACCGCTCCACGCGGCCCAGCGCGGTGGTCCGGGTGAAAGCTTCCGGCGAACAGGTGATTAACGTCACCAATGACCTGGAATTATGGCATATCGGCGCGGCGCCGAACTTCGGCTGGCTGATTACAATCGAAGATCCGGCGCTCTTCATCCGTTTTGCTTCGCCGGCCTGGAACGCTCTTGCCGACTGGAAGTTGCGCATTACCTATGAGCCGGAATGATCTAACGCGGGCTATACCCGCAACCAATTATCCAACACAATATCCAATATTCAACAAGGAATATCCAATAACCAAGTTAAGAGAATCGCAGACAACGTGTAAGGGGTGTTTTTGTTTCCTTTCTTCATCATTGGTTATGGAGTGTTGGATATTGGATATTCTTATTACAAAGATACACGCAAAAACGTGTATCTGGACGGGAAAGGGTCTATGAAGGCTAGACTGGCGAAGAAGGGTTGCCTGGTGTCCGGCCTGTTGGTCGTTCTGGCCGTTGCCGCCTCGGGCGCCGAGCCGGTCTGGACGCTGAAAGACGGTAAAACGGTTGCCGGCAGCAACGTCGTTTTCCAGGATGGGATCGTTACGCTTACCGTCACCAATCCGCCCGGAAAAATAGCGTTTCCCTTTGCGGAATTAAGCGCCGCGGAAAAAAAGCAACTGCTCCTGCTGGAAGATACGCCCTATCCGCCCCGTGCTCCGGCGTGGCTGAGCGGCTACCGCGTCCGCTACCCCCTGCGGGTCGTCGGGGATTTGTTAACCGCCACCTCCCGCACGGTTATTGCGCGGGTGCCCACCGGCGGCTGGTTAAAGACCAACGCGGCGGATATCGTCGTTCAAACCGTCATGGGCCAGCAGCTTCCCACAGCGGTGCTGGCGCACGATCCCATCGGCAACACAATCGTCCAGTTCAAACGCAACGGCTTTGACCGCTGGTATTGGGCCTATGCCTTGAACGCCAATCCGCCGCCGGCAAAGGATCCGCTCCTGAAGCAGCGGACAGCGGAGGCGGCGGCCAAGGCCGCGCAACTCGCCAAGATGAATGCACAGAAGGCCTCCGCCGACGCGGCGGAACAACTGGCCCGGCTGAACGCTGAAATTGCCCGGGCGCGGACGACCACCAACAACGCTGCCGCTGAAATCGCCCAGTGGGACAAATTATTGCCCGAGCGCGCCGCGAATGCCGGGGCCGCCGACGAGAAAGTGGTTGCCGCCAAGACCGCCGCCGTGAAAGCCGAGGCCGAAGCGGCCGCCGCCAAGGCGCGCGCGGATGAACAAGTCGCCATCCACAACCGCGCCGCGACCAACGACGCCGCGCGGAAGGCCGCAGAGGAAGCGACCTTGCCGGTACGGCTCGCCGCCGCCAAGGCTGCCGCGGCTAAGGCCGACGCCGATAAACAACTGACCGCTCTCACTGTGGCGGTCAGTAACGCGGCTGCCGCCGTTACGCAAGGTCAGGCCGCGCGCGCCGACGCGGAGCAGTTGAAAAACAAATCCGTCCAGACCATTACGGAAGCGACCGCAAAACTCCCGCCGGCAACGGCGGCGGTCAACGCCGCCCAGGCGTTCGCCGCGCAGGCCGTGGAAACAGCGCGGCTGGCCGCGGAAGAGCATCGGAAAATTATGGCCGATACCGACCCGACGGCCCAGCAAGAGGGCTTGACGGTCGAATTCCGGCAATGGTCCGGCGATGAGCTTGTTGATTGGGCGACCGTGGTCGCGGGCCTGCGTAAGAGCGAAAACATCCTTTTCAATGCCATTGTGCCGGAAGTGATCCAGGATACCAACCCGGCCCGGCGCAGCGATCCGCGCAATTTTGCCGCGTCCTACCGCGGATTTCTGCGCATTGAAACGCCCGGGGTCTACCGCTTTTTCGTGAACGGCGATGACGCCGCCTACCTGTTTATCAACGGGTTCAAAGTTTATTCGCGCCGGGGTACCAACCGGCCGCTAACCGGCAGCGCCCCTCTTTTTTCCGTGGGTGAAGATATGGAGATGGAAGCGGGTGTGCATCCGTTCGAGATTCATCATGTGGTCGGCAACACGCCCGGCGCACAGGGGGTATGTTCGTTCTTATGGCTCCTGCCCGGCTCGAAAAAATGGGCGTTCGTGCCGCGCGCGGCGTTTCCGGAAGCGCTGCTGGCCGTGCCGACGACGATCGAAGAGGCCCGCGGCGGCCAGGTGGCCGGTTTTCAGTTCGGCATGGACGACACCCTGAGTTCCGACGGGGTCACGCTCTACCTCGTGCGGTTCGAGGCCCAGGGGAACATCCCTCAACCGGAATCTCTCTGCTGGGATTTTGGCGATGGCGCCCGCGCAACGGGCGCCTCGGTAACCCATATCTATTTCCGGGAAGGCGACTACGAGGTGAGCTTGAAATCGCTGGATTCGCTCCCGCCCTTTTGCCGTCGCGTTCATGTCTGGAGCGCGCCAATTCCCACCAGTCCCTTTTCCCTGGGTAAAGCCGTGGAGCTGTTCTCCGGAGTGAACCTGCTCCAGCTCGACCTGACGAGGTTGAATGCGATGTTCGATTTCCTCCTGATCTGTGGACAGAGGGCACGCTGGCCGGTGATGGAAAGACTGTGCCGCCACCTGTTGAACCAGAAAGGGCTCGACATCGAATACCGCGTTTATCTCTACACGGCGCTGATGGAGGCCGTGGCGCAGCAGGGGCGCGCGGCGGAATCCATGGCGCTGATGCCGAAGGCGCTGGCCGAAGTGCCGCGGCTGAAAGGCTTGTCGGTGATGATCCAACGCAAGGCCGCCGATATTCAACGGGTGCAGCTCAAGGATTTCCAAGAGGCGGGGAAGCTGTATGAAACCATTATCACGGAGAACCGGCGTTTGCGCTACCCGAGCCTCCCCCAGGCAGCGATCGCCTGGGGCGATATGTTCCTTGAAGCCGGCGACCAGGCCAGGGCCGGCGAGACGTATCGGCTGGCAACCATGCTGGCTGCTGAAGGCGGCGCCGGTGAAAAGGCCGGCGCCCCGACTACCCGCGGCGCGCTTTTGCGCGTGGCCGAACAGCAGTTGAAGGGCGGCAATGTCCGCCAGAGCCGCCGCCTGTTGGAACGCATCGAAAACGAATTTCCGGAACAGAAACTGGAGGGCCTCTACCGCTTCCTGCGCGCCGAGGCGGACCGCACCTCAGGCCGTTACGAGGAAGCGCGGCGCAACTACGAGTTTTTGCTCCAGCTTCGCCAGTGGGCCGGATATCGCGCCCAGGCCTTGCACGGGATCGCCGACAGCTTCTATCGCAACGGCGATTACGCCAAGGCGCTCGAATGGTTGAAAGGATTGAAGGAATCATTCCCGGACTATTACGCCGCCAGGGAGTTGCCGAATTACCAAACCATGATCGAGGCTATGCTTAAACGCCAGCAGGAATTAGGCGGAGCGCAGGGTATGGCCAAGGCCATGTTCCAGGAATTAAAGTGGGGCTTCGAACCCGGCCTCGGAACGAATCAACCCGCCCTGACCGGAGCCCGCCTGCTCCCGTCGCTGGGCATCGCCGGCGGCAGCACGGCTTTCATCGCTGCTCTGCCGGCGCCGGTACCCGAGTGCACCTTTCAGGTGAAGCTGCAAAATGTCGCCAGTGAAGGCGAAGTGTGGATTGAGTTCTGGTATCGCGACACGCTCTCATCGTCCCGCGCCGTGGCTAATCCGTATATCTATGTGGATTTCATAGGCGATGCCGGCCAGCACAGCAGTCGGGAAACATTGCTGTTGGAGCCGACCTTCGGGGAATGGCGCAAACTGGCGGCCCGGCTCAAGGCCCCCGTGACCAAGGATGGCAGCGTGATGTTAACGATCAGGAATCTTCGTGGTCTTTATGAACTCGATGGCTTGCAGATTCGCCCGATAACCGATCAACAGAATGAAGCGCTCCGCGCCTTTATTGAAGGAGCCAATCCGCAATGACAAACAGAAGATATCCCAATCTAATGAATTTCAATCTTGCGGTTCTACCGAACGGCCACTACACCAGCATCCGTTGTAGTGGCCGTTCGATAGAACGGCATAGTCGCGGCGTTAGCCGCCTAATTAAAATCAAGGGCCGGGCGCTGCTTATGCTGTTGGCGGTGTTGCTTGGCGGCAGTTTTGCGGCGGCGGGCCTGCCCGCCATAGCCCTGAGCGAAGTCGAACGGGCGGCGGCGGGTTGGGCGAAGGAAATTGTGTCCAACGGCAGAGGCGGCGGGCCCTGGACGGCGCCGGACGCCTGGCGCGGCAATGCCGTGCCCGGTCCGGCGGATGCGGTGATCATCCAGACCAACGATACGATTATTTTCGACGGCAATTATCCCGACCAGGCGACCTGCCGTCAGCTTCGGATTGACTCCGGGGCGCGGTTGAATTTCAAGGAGGAGGCCGCGCAACATATTCTAAGCGTGGCTGGTCCCATTGAAGTGCGCGGCAAAATTCACATTGATTTATCGCGCTTTCCCCGGGGACTGGCGGAGATCCGTATGGTCGCGGAGTCGGAAGCGGAACGGATCATTCACGTGTTCAGCAACGGCGCCTTCATGGCCATCGGGGCATCCGGTCTGGCTGACGGCCGCTATAATGTGATCGTCTCCACCGGCCCGCC
>JACPGN010000202.1 GCA_016182435.1 Lentisphaerota bacterium
GGAGAACGGATCCCAGGGCGACGGATAGCCGCCAATGCCCACCAGGCTGTCCCGTTCCAGCGGCCGGGTGTAGTGCAGCGCCTGACAGGCGAAACGGCCGATGAGCGATTCGGGTTTGACGCCCATCAGCTTGCGCGCATGAGCGCGCAACAACTTCATCCAGGGCACATAGAGTTCCGTTTTGATTTTCCGTCTGAGGCCCGGCAAATCGCGCTGGTCGAACAGCAGCCCCATCCCTACCCGCGGCTCAATGGTCTTGCCCGGGGGCACGAGTAGCCCCTCCCAGTTCTCATCATAGTATCCCTGCGGCGCCAGCCGCTCCTTCTCTCGGCGCAGATCCACGAGGGCGGTCCATACCAGCGTTACGGCGCCCGCGCCTTCCCGCTGCGCCACGACTTCAAACTCGAGCGAGCGGATCCGGCCGCCCGGAATCGGAACCGTATAATGCTTCGTTTCGTCACGGCCATGGAGTTCGTGGACCCTGCCGTTGACGATCAGCCTGACCACGGCGCCCGCGCCGATCCCCCCGCAAAAGCGCAGGTGCCGACGGCCCGGCATGCCCACTCCCGCGCGCGGCAACAGACGCCTCAGCCGCGCCACGGGACAAGCGGCCTTGCCCCTTTCCCAGTTCACTTCCACGCGGCACCAGTTCTGTTTCACCTGCGCGCCCGCGTTGGACGCCAGCCACTGCCGATAGTGGCGGAGCGCTTCCGCTTCATAAAACAGGTCCCAGGCCAGCTCGCTACTGCTCATCGGAATCAGTCGCATGGCGTTCTTCTTCTCCTAAATAGTCCAGAACTGGGTCAGGCAATATAAATAGTCCAGAACTGGGTCAGGCAATAATCAACAAACGGCGTGGCGTGGGAAGCACCACTCCAGCACGACGACGGTCGGCGGGGAGCCTGGCTTGCCTTGGCGGAGCCAGGTCAATGGAATGTGATAAACGTACCGGAGGGCGGAACGTTTCTGACATGGTAAATCCGAAAGTTGGTGCCGTCATACCCCCCGTACCACATTTTGTAAGTGTTCCCCTCCTTAATTACGGTTGGGACCAGAGCGCCAGTGGCATCGCCTTTACCACTGGTGCCGAGCGGAATGCGGCCATCGGTCGAGACCGCGTCAGAAGCACTCGATGTGGTGTTGTTATATTTGGTCCAGGTCAAGCCGTCGGGCGAGGTCGCATAGTAAATACGATAATTAGCCCCATCTTGTCCTGAGTACCACATTTTGTAAGTGGCCCCATCCTTAATTAAGGTTGGGGCGTAAGCATGAGTTTGATCGCCTTTGCCGGCGGTGCCGAGCGGAATGCGGCCGTCGGTCGAAGTCGTGTCCGAGTTGGCTGGAACAGCATTAGTATATTTGGTCCAGTTCAAGCCGTTCGACGAGGTAGCATAATAAATACGAAGGTTAGTCCCATCATTTCCTGAGTACCACATTTTGTAAGTGGCCCCATCCTTAATCACGGCTGTGGTGTAAACATAACCGCTATCGCCTTTGCCAGCAGTGCCGAGCGGAATGCGACCATCGGTCGAAGTCGTGTCCGAGTTGGCTGGAACAACATTATTATATTTGGCCCAGGTCAAGCCGTTCGACGAGGTCGCGTAATAAATCCGCCATGCACCCACAGCAGGAAGTCCTGAGTACCACATTTTGTAAGTGGCCCCATCCTTAATCACAGTTGGGGCGTAAGCATGATATTCATCGCCTTTGCCGGAGGTGCCGAGCGGAATGCGGCCGTCGGTCGAAGTCGTGTCCGAGTTGGCTGGAACAGCATTAGTATATTTGGTCCAAGTCAAGCCGTCGGGCGAGGTCGCATAATAAATACGAAGGTTAGTCCCATCATATCCTGAGTACCACATTTTGTAAGTGGCCCCATCCTTAATCACGGCTGGGGTGTAAACATTACCGCTATCGCCTTTGCCAGCGGTGCCGAGGGGAATACGGCCATTGGTCGAAGTCGTGTCCGAGTTGGTCGGAATAACGTTGTTATATTTGGTCCAGACCGTGGTTTCGAGATCGATGGCGGCTGCAGAGCGGGGGATCCAAAAGCCGGCGGCGGCCATACTGGCGATGAGGATCGTCAGAATAATTTTCGGTTCCCAGCGGTTAAAGGCAAAGCTGCGCCGGGGCTTAAAGCCGCCGCTATTTAGGGTTAGTGGCATAACAGTTCCTGTTATTGGTTTTTATAGCGGGCGCACAATTTGCAGTCAAGCGCATTAAGGGGAAATTCGGGTCAGGCAATAATCAACAAACCGTGTGGCGCGGAGAGGCGCTGCCGGCAAAGCGGATGCAACTGCCCGCTGGGAACGCGCCCTGGCAGGCGATCACCGTGCGCTCGCCGTCCAGCGTGCATTCGACGCCGACACGCGCGTGGAGCGGATCCAGGGGCCGATCGTTAACCCACACCGTTACCCCACCCCGCGCCACGCCGGGCAAAATGAAGACGGGATTAACCAGGGGGCGATCTCCGCCCACGGTCCGCTCATTCTCCGCCCGATCTTCGACCACATACGCGCGTTCACCCGGGCAGTAACGGGTATTGGTGATCGGCGGCGGATACAACCAGGCGCGCGCGACATCCCGCAACGCGCCATCTTCGGCCGGCGCCATGCCGCTCAACCAGATCCAGGTGACCGCGCCATCCGGGCGCGTTGCCGCGGGCGGCGCGTTGGCAAATCCAAGAAACGTGTGCGTGGGCCGATCCCGAAACTGCGCGCGATCGGTCAGCGGCGTCGTGCCCCAGCCGCGCGTGACCGGCCAATGCACACCCACATAGAAGTCGGTGGGGACGCCGGCCACGGGTTCCCACCGATCGTCCTCCACGCGGGCGCCGGCGACATAGCGGAACGCTTTCTCGGCGGATTGCACGCGCACCTGCATGCCGGCGCCGGGCGCGGCCGCAAAGACCGCCGGACGGTTCCGATAATTCATGCGAAAAATGTAGGCGTCCAACGCCGGCGTCGGTTCGCCTTCGATTACCGGATCCAATGGCCAGCGGAAGGTCCGCGTGAAATCCGCGTCATCCAGAATCGTCAACGCCTCCGGCGGCGTTACGTCTTCGGCGGCGGCGCCCGCCGGATTGACGCTGATGAACTCCATGTCGTTGAACGATCGTGTCCCTTTAGGCATCGTCATCATCGCATAAGGTCGGCGCCGGTCGCCCGGCGTGTCCTGCCACACCGCCGGATCGCGCGGATCGAGATAGAGCGTCGCCTGACGCGCCGCGACGCCGTCGGGATAGACGTAATACAACTCATTCACCCAGTAATTCCGGCAAATGTCATAGTCGGAATCGCACAAGGCGTAGCGCCAGTGCAGCACCGCACGCGCGTCGGAGGTGTGCACGATCCGCGCGTGGCTGTAGCGGCATTCGCGGTCGCTCATGATCTCGCAGCAGTCGCGATAACGGCCGGGCTCCAGCGTTTCCACGAAAAAGTTGCTGGTCAGCGAGTTGGCCAACGCCCAGGAAGGCGCATAGGACATGCCGCGCCAGAGCACAAATTTCCAGGGCGCATCGAAATCAACAACAATATCGGCGACCGCGCCGGTCTTCCACAGACTTGCCCATGACGCGGTCTGTTCCGGACCGGCGATCACCGGCAGATCGTATTCCAGGGCGCCGTAGCGCGCGCCAAACCGGCGGCACACACGGCCCGGCTCGACCAGGAGCAGCTTGACGGGCTTTTCCAGGGCTGCGCCCTGAGCGTCCCTGGCCGACCCGGGTCCCTGGCCGAGCTTGGGCAGGCGTCTCGGGCAGGCCACCACCCGCAACGCGCCATCGTAGTTTCCGGGACCCAGTGCCAGCGCCGCTATGGAACCGGAGGTTGTTTTGCCCTCAACGCACAGTTCGATCTTAGCATTGGCCGGCGACACCACGAGTGCATCACCGGTCGTCGCCACCAGCGTATCCGCGTGAACCAGCCCATAGCCTGCCTCAATGGGGCTGACTCCACTTGTCGTGGATATGTGAAACGCACCGATATTCATTTCGTCACTCCGCATTTCCGAACTGGAACGCATACAATTTTGCGCCCCGCATCTTGATCCATAGCCGCACCGGCTTCCCGGCCAAGGACGCCACGTCCGGACCGCCCGTCCACCACACTTCCTGGGCAATGCCGTTGCGATCCACGCTTACGCTTTCCGCCAGCGTGAAGCCGGGGATGGGCCGGTCATGGTCATCCTGAATTTCCACC
>JACPGN010000022.1 GCA_016182435.1 Lentisphaerota bacterium
GAAAACCTGCTGGTGACCGATGCCATCCGGCGCCTGGTCGTCGAGCGCGCCGCGGCCAATGTGATCAAGCAAAAAGGGCTGGAGCAGGGCATGCAAACCCTGCGGGACGACGGCTGGGTGAAAGTCCGCGAGGGCACGACCACGATTGAGGAAGTCCTGCGCGTGACCGAGGAAGAAGAAAATGCCTAAGTTCAGCTATACGGCCCGCACGCGCACGGGTGAAAAGGTTGAAGGCGCGCTGGAGGTCTCCGACCGCCGCGCGGCGCTGCTGCATATCGAGCGCCTGGGCCAGGTGCCGGTGAAGGTTGAAGAAAAACCCGCCGAGCAGCCCCATCCTAAAGCTACGGGCTGGCGCGCGCTTTTTTCCCGCCGCGACCGCCGCCAACGGATGGGCGCCCGCGACCTGCTCAACTTTACCAGCGAGCTGAGCGACTTGCTGGCCTCCGGCATGAAGCTGGGCAACGCGCTCAACACGCTCGCGCGCCGGCGGACTTCCAATTCCACCGACTATGTCGTGCGCGCGCTGCGGGATGAAATCATCCGCGGGGCAAGTCTTTCGGAGGTGATGGGGCAGTTCAAGGACACTTTTCCTACTTTGTATGTCAGTCTGATTCGCGCCGGGGAAGCCAGCGGCAACCTTTCGGAAGTTATGGGGCGAATCATCAAACATTACGAGCGCATCCAGGAAGTCAAGGAGAAGGTCGTAATGGCCCTGGTGTATCCGGTCATCGTGATGGTCGTGGGCATTGCCACGCTGATCTTTGCCATGACGTTTGTGATTCCGCGCTTCACCCTGATTTTCAAGGACCTGGACAGCACCCTGCCGGTGCCTACGCGCATCCTGATCGGCCTCAGCGCAGCCATGATTCATTATGGCTGGCTGATAGCGATTGGTCTGGTAATAGCCGTGATCCTGTTCCGCCGCTTTCTGCGCACGGAAGCCGGGCGGGTCTGGTGGCACGGGTTTCAACTGCGCGTGCCGCTGATCCGCAATATTATCACCTCCAGCGCGTTTGCCCAGTTTGCCCGCACACTGGGCATGCTGATCGGCAATGGTGTGCCCGTGCTGGACGCCCTGCACATCAGCGAACATACTGTGGCGAACTCGGTAATTGCCGCCGAAATTCATAATGCCCGCGACCGCGTGACCGATGGCACGACGATTTCAGGCCCGCTGGCCGCCGGCAAGGTGTTTCCGCCCATGCTGACCGATATGCTGGCCATCGGCGAGGAAACCGGCGACATGAGCGGCGCCTTGGCCCACATTGCCCGGCGCTATGAGGCTGACCTGGACCGTGGCGTGAAAATCTTCACCACGATGCTGGAGCCGATCCTGATCGTGCTGATTGCCGTCGTTGTCGGGTTTGTGGCCATCAGTATTCTGCTGGCGGTCTTTGATTTGACCAGCGGGTTAAGGGCGTAAGGGCGTGGCCTGCCCACCGAGGCGCTTTGGCGTAGGTGGGAGCGTAGAGCGTTGAGCGGGGCGTTTGACTGTCATTCCCGCGCAAGCGGGAATCCAGGATCAGGGTAAAACAAATCCTTTCTGGATTCCCGTTTTCACGGGAATGACGGAATAGGCGAGTATATGCGTGCCCACAGTGCTATGCACAGCATTACCTGCTTGTCGGAAAGCACACACATAGGAGACATTGCATGAATACAATTAAACAAGACGCATCCCGGTCGGGGTTCACGCTGATCGAAGTTCTGCTGGTGGTGGTCATCATCGGCATTCTGGCGGCCGTTGTGGTGCCGCGCTTGTCGGGACGGGTGGGCCAGTCGCAAACCTCCGCCGCTAAAACCAGCATTGCCAGCATCAGCCTGGCCCTGGACCTCTACGAAACCGACAATGGCAATTATCCGGCCAGTCTGCAGTCCCTGCTCACCAAGGGCGGCGAGGATAACTGGCGCGGACCCTACCTGAAAAAAGCGGAAATTCCGCGCGACCCCTGGCAACGCGAATTCGTCTATACAGTCAGGGAAAACGGGTATGAGCTCAGGTCCGCCGGCCCCAACGGCTCGACGGGTGATAGCGATGACATCACCAACTGAGCAACCGTAAAGCGTGGAGCGTATAGCGTGAGCCATTGTGAACGGGAATAAAATAGTCAAGAGTAAAGAGCTATATAGTGTAATGGGTCAGTTATTGGAGGTCGGCGATCCCAATGGCCTCAGCCCGCCTGCAACGCTGAGCGTAGCACTGCGGGCAGGCAAGCTGAGGCCCTACGTAGGGCGCGACCTCGTGTCGCGCCATTTTACCCCCTCAGCATTCACGCTTATTGAGATCCTCATGGTCATCGTGATAATGGGCATTGTCGCGGCGATTGCCCTGCCGTCCTTTGTGCGTTCCTTTCAGGGCCAGCGCTTGAGCACGGCGGCGCGGACGCTCGCTACGGTTACGCGCTATGCCCGCAGCATGGCCGTGCTCAAGCAGAGCGACCTGGAACTGACCTTCAACCTGGCCAACGGCCAGATTGACCTGGTCTCTTCCAACACGAGTCTGCCGAGTTTTTCGCGGTCGGTATCCGGCGTCCGGCTGCAGGAAGTGGCCCTCGAGGGCGCCGAGCCGATAATGGAGGGCGTAGGCCGCGTGGCCTTTCTGCGCAACGGGGTCTGTAGCCCGTTTGTGGTTACGCTGATGGATCGGCAGGGGAACTATGTGATCATGAGCGTAGACGCCCTTGGCAGCGTGAAGTCGAAAGTGTATGGAGCGCAATAGCACCTTGAACACCCGGTACCGTCATAAATAACAAGAAATTGTAGGAGCGCCACCCCGCTGGCGCGATGCCTGCCCGAGCGTCGGCCAGGGAGATCGCCTCGACGGAGCGAGGCTCCTACATTTGTTTCGGTTGCGGGCATAGCCCGCGTTGGTACTGATCCAATCAGGCATATCCGATGTTCAAATCGAAAATCGAAAATCCCGCTATGAGCGGGACAAGTCGAAAACTTGTGGCGCATTGTGCGCCATCGAAAATCCTGGTTTCCCCGGGCTTCACGCTGGTCGAAGCCGTGATCGCGCTGGCGATCCTGAGCATCGGCATTTTTGTGATTATCGAGGCCACGGCGCGCTGCCTGGCGGTGATCCGCTCCTCGCGTAATTATCAGACGGCCCGCACGGTGCTCGACCGGGGCGAGGCCGAATTCCCCCTCCAGAGCACCAACGCGGTGGAGGATAATACTGTTGCCGCAACGGAATACGAGCCGGGCTATAGTTTTGAGCGGGAGCTGGAAGAGGTGGACGGCGAGAAGAAGCTTTATGTGGTCAAAACCCGCGTGACCTGGTCGGAATCCGGCCAGGGCTCGGTGGAAGAGTTGGTCAGCTATCTCTATTTTCCGAACGAGGAATAAGCGCGGCAGTTCACAGTTAGACAGTTCACAGTTTCCACCACAGGCGGATCAGCCTGCGGCTGACACAGTTCAGAGTTCAACGGTTCAAGGTTATTCATGAATTCCCAACGAAGAACGACTATAGCCAGAGGCCAGAGGTCAGAAGTCAGAGGTCAGAGGTCGGATCAGAGTCTGGCGTCCGGTGTCTGCTATCCGGCGTCTGGTTTTACCCTGATCGAATTACTCGTGGCCATTGCGCTCTTGGCTATGGCTATGGCCATGACCTTCACGACTTTCTACAGCGTGATCAAGGCCTGGCAGCGGGGCACGGCCATGGCCGCCGATCTCGATCATGGCGAGTTTGTGATGCAACAGATTACCTACGGCCTGCGCTCGGCTTTCTTTCCGCCTGCTGTCGCCGCCGCTACGGCCACCAATGCCGCTGCCACTAACGCGGCCGCCACCAATGCCGTGGCGACGGCCGCGCCCGCCATGGGTGGCCGATACGGGTTTGTGCTGGAAGATCATGGCGCGGGCGCCGGCGCCCAGGACATCATCAGTTGGGTTAAAACCGGCACCGCTCTCCTGGGCCTGAACGATCCCCTCTACAAGGGCTTGCACCGGGTGCAGCTCTCGATCGAAGACGATGGCGACTCAGGGCCGGCCGTAGCCGTGCGGGCCTGGCGCCCTTACGCCAATCCGATTGATTTCGATCCGGCCGAGATTCCTCCCCGATTTATTTCCAGTAAAGTTGTGGGAATGGATTGCCGCGTGGCCAGGGAAATGAAGGATGGCCAATGGGATTGGCTGGAGGTCTGGGAAGATGAGGCCACCAACTGCCTGCCGCTGGTGGCGGAAATAACCCTTTACCTGGAGCCCCTGGACCCCGGCGAGCTGCCCGTTGAAGTCCGGCGCACTACGGAAATTCCCATCGCGCCCTTATCGTGGAGCAGCGTTCAAAAGAAGCCATGAAAGCAGACGACAGAGGACAGATGACTGAAGACCAGATACCAGAGATCAGAGATCAGAGGTCAGATCAGAGGCTGCCGTCCGTCGTCCGTTGTCCCTACTTCGCCAAGGCTTCGCAGGACAAGCCGTCTTCCTCAGTCTTGCGTCCCGCGCAACGCGGGATAAATCCGTCGCTTGCCACGCGTCCCGCGTGGTCCGTCGTCCGTCCGCAAGGCGGCGCGGCGCTGATCGTGGTCTTGTGGGTCGTCGGGCTGCTGGCGCTCTTCGTCATGGCTTTTGCTTTCGATATGCACATTGAGACTCGGATTACCTCCAGTTGGCGCAAGAAGCTCAAAGCCGAATACCTGGCCCAGGCCGGCTTTGAGCTGGCCCGCATGATTCTTTTTGAAACCGCCGACCCCGACGTTAACAACCCCGATACCTCCATTTACCTGGGCAAAGGCTCGGACGAGAACGTGCGCGGCGCCGCCATTTCACTCGCCCGGGGCGGCGTGGCCGAAGTGACGCGCGAGTTGGGCGCCGGCTCGCTCTCCCTCAGCGTCCGCCCCGAAAATGCGCGGATCAACTTGAACAACATAATTTTTGTTAATGACCGGGAGCGCACCTATATCACCTGGCAGCCGCTCTTTGAGGCCGCCGGGGTTCCCTGGGAACAGTGCGATGCCCTGGTTGATTGCCTGCTCGATTGGGTGGACCAGGATGAGCTTACCCATCTGAACGGGGTTGAATCATCATATTACGAGAGCTTGGATCCGCCCTACCAGTCCAAGAACGCCGCCCTGGACACCGTGGACGAGCTGGCCCTGATTAAAGGGTTTGACGAGAAACTGCCGGAGTCGGACGTCAGCATTTACCAGGCTATATCAGGATTTCTGACGACCTACGCGACCGACGAAAAGATCAACATCAATGCCGTGGATCGCAACACCATCATTGGTTTTCTGGGAATTGACGCGGCGCTGGCGGATGAAATCATTGCCGAA
>JACPGN010000197.1 GCA_016182435.1 Lentisphaerota bacterium
AACCAGGTAGCCCAGGTTGGTTTCAAGATCTTCGAGTAAATTCGCCGCCTCGGGGTCGGCGGTTGCCACTACCAGCGTCCGGCCCACCAGACGCAGCGGCATGATCTGATAATGCCAGGCAAACTTGGCGGGCACGGCTTTGATGGCTGCCGAATTAATCGGCGTCTCTTTCAAATTTAGAAACGAGGTCTGGTATTGCTCGGCGATAACCATCAGGAATTCTTCTTCGGTGATAAGGCCCATTTTAATCAGCGCGTGTTTCAGAAAACCGGTTTTCTGTTTCAGCGCTTCTTTAAGTTGGGCTTCGCTGATGACGCCCTTGGATACCAAAATGCGCCCGATTGACTGCATAATTACTCTCCTAAAGCGGGGCTATGCCCGCAACCCAAAAAAATTGACCACTGATTACACGGATAACACGGATAGGAAAAACCGGCCCCAATTCCATATCAGTGCTATCCGTGCCATCCCGCGAAGCGCGGGACAAGTCCGTGGCTTGCCACGCGCCACGCGTGGTAATATTCTTGTTTTTCATAGCGGTTGCTCATTTATCAGTTACTATGAACGCGCGCATTACTTCCGAATCTTCCGCAAAGCCTCTCGGGCGCCCTGGTGGCCTTGATCAGCCGCCCGGCTGAGCCAATGCTTCGCTTCTTTTTCGTTCTTTTCCACGCCTTCGCCGTTGATATAACATGAACCAAGACTAAATTGAGCCTCGGCAAGTCCCTGCTCCGCCGCTTGCCGATACCATCTCGCGGCCTCGGCATAATTCTTTTCCACGGCCTCCCCGGCGTCATAAACAACGCCGAGATTGTACTGCGCTTTCGCGTCACCCTGCTCCGCCGCTTTTTGGAACCACTTTACCGCTTCGGTATAGTCCTGCGCCACTCCCTGGCCGATGTAATAGGCGCTACCGAGATTAGACTGCGCATCCACATCGCCCTGGTCGGCCGCTTTTTCGAACCATTTCACCGCTTCCTTCTCGTTTTTTCCCACGCCTCTGCCATGAAAATAACAAATGCCAAGATTGTACTGCGCTTGCGTATCGCCCCGCTCCGCCGCTTTTTGGAACCACTGGACCGCTTCCGTATAGTCCTGTTCCGCGCCTATGCCGGTGCAATACGCATTGCCCACCTTAAACTGCGCTTTGGTATTGCCCTGCTCCGCGGCCTTTTGAAACCACTTCTTCGCTTCCGTTTCGCTTTTTTCCACGCCCCGGCCCTGACTGTAAGCCAGGCCAAGATAATATTGGGCTTTGCCATTATTGTTTTCCGCCGCCTGGCGAAACCATTTGACGCCTTCACTATAACTCTTTTTTACACCATCACCGTGGAAACAGGCAACGCCCAGATTATATTGCGCCTTGGTATTGCCTTGCTCGGCCGCCTTGAGCGACCATTTTACCGCTTCCGTATAATCCTTCTGCGCGCCTTTGCCCTTAAAATAGGCAACGCCCAGGCGATATTGCGCTTCCGCCACGCCCCGCTCCGCCGCCTTACGTATCTGGATTAAAGCATCTGATTCATTAAGGACTACCGGGCGATTATCACGGGGCGCGGTCGTTTCTTGAGCCCCCCAGGCAAGATCTAAAGTCAGCCCGATCGCCAAGATTGTTAATCTCCGCGTTAATGTTTTTTTTGTCATTGCGACGATCACCGACCGAAACGACGATGAGCGAAAATTCGGTTGGCCCGCCTTGCAACTTATTAGCCTTTAATCTCTTACAAATTACCCCTTCAGAGCGCGGCGCAGGGATAGTCTCCGCCGCAAAGGGTACCCACGCCTTTTTTTCCTCTTATTTCCTTGTTTTGTCGAGAAGTTTTTTATTGTTCAGGCGGCTTATCCGGCGTAGTGTGATTTTTTTATTTAACAGAAGTCCCAAGGGTTGCACCCTGGGCTATTCCGTGGTGCCCCTTCGGGGTACTGCACGCCAACGGCGTGCGACATCATAGCCCAGGGCATCGCCCTGGGACTTTAAGAGGAGAGAGTCACATGAATAGATCATTTACCTACGCAATTCTTGCCGTAGCCGCGACCATGGCAACGGCGCCATGGGCAGCCTCACAACCAGAGGCTACCAATGCGACCTCTTTCAGTGTCGGCCCGGGTCAGACACCCCCGTTGTCCACTCACTATTACGCTATCGCTAAGGCGGTGGACAAAGACGCGCTGAGCGTGGTCCAGTCCTTGGATGAATATCGGCCGCAAGCCCAGGCTATTTTCAGCAACGCCGTGCCGACAGGCGAAACGAAGAAGTATCGCGGGACAAGCTACTCCGGGATAAAGGCGAACGCATATAAAATGGCCCTTATAGATACTATGGCGCCGGGTCCCGGTAAATATATCCCTGCGGCCGGCTTGCCCGGAGTGAAGACATTTGTCGAAGTCAACTCGAGCACGAACAATCCTCTGCGGATTGCTGATAACCTTGTGATTTACCAGGGCGCGTTCTTCTTCGACGGTAAGGTTTTTTTCATTCGGGAAGGCTCAGCCTACAGTATGGACCAATAGATCGCCCAGGATGCCTCTCCGCGCTAAAGCGGGCTCTGCCCGCAACCCAGAAAATCAACCACTGATTACACGGATTTCACGGATGGTAAGACCGCCGCCGGCCGCTTGGTGACCGGCGACAATCAGTGTTATCCGTGCCATCCGTGGTATCCTCCATAGGCGGATCCGCCTCTGGCGGAAAAAATCTTTGCTTATGCCCAACAAGCGCCATCAAGTGAAACGCCAGGTTTTAATCTTTGATCTTGACGGCACGCTGATTGATTCGCGGCGCGACCTGGCCGCCGGCATCAACCGGATGCGCGCTCATTATGCGCTGGCCCCCTTGTCGGTGGGAACAATAGCCGGATTTATCGGCCAAGGCGTGCATGACCTGGTCACCCGCGCCCTGCAGGACGCCGCCATTGCTCAAGACATTGACGAAGCTGCCCGACTCTACACCGCGTTTTACCGAGAGCACATCTGTGATGAGACCACCCTGTATCCCGGCGTCCGGGAAGGGCTCGCGCGCCTGGCGCGCGCCGGCCACGCCTTGGCCTTGCTCAGCAATAAGCCCGGCGACGACTGCCAAACAATTCTGCGCCATTTCCAGATCGAAACGCTTTTCAACCCCATAATCGGCGCCGACAGCGGCCTCGCCCTGAAGCCGGATCCGCAGGCCGTCGTTGCCATCCTGCAGGCCGTTTCCGGCTTGAGCGCCGATACCTGGATGATTGGCGATAATCACACCGACATCGCCGCCGCGCGCCGCGCGGGTACCCACAGCATCTTTGTGACCTACGGGTTCGGTACGCTGGGGATAGAAAAACCGGAGGTGACTGTGGCCAGCTTTGAAGCATTGACCCGGATGTTTCTGAATTAGGCCGCAAAGCCGCAACTATTCTGGATTCCCGATTAGATCGGGAATGACAACTATGCAGATTTTGTCTGTCATTCCCGCGAAAGCGGGAATCCAGTCCGAACTTTGAAATTCCTTAGCATTAAATTAGGCCCCGCACGGCAGGGCAACTTTTACAACAAAAGATTAGCCACAAAAAGGCACAAAATTCACAAGGTGAATAAGCGGGATGATTTTTTTGCGTTTCTTGTGCATCCCTGGCCACGCGCCACGCGTGGCTTTGTGGCAACTTTGTCCTCCGCAGGCGGATCCGCCTCAGGCGGAAAATTCCGATCCTTACCCCGATCCCTGCGCGACGGGATTCTGCTGGCGCCCGATCATCTCCACCGCGCATTCAATCTGGTCGCCGCCGCGGAGATAAACCGGCGGGGTGCGCACTGAGCCGATGCCGGCCGGCGTACCCGTGGTCAGCACGTCGCCGGGCAACAGCGTAATCGTCGCGCTGATGAAGCTGACCAAAAACGGGATCTTGAAAATCAGGTCGGCCGTCGTGCCGTCCTGGAAAACCTGGCCATTGATGGCCGAGGTCAGCCGCAAGCGGTGCGGATCGGCGATTTCATCCCGCGTGACTAAGTAGGGGCCCAGGGGGCCCAGAGGACAGAAGGTATCAGGACTTTTTCCCCGGAACCACTGGCTCACCGCGCGCTGGGCCGCGCGGTCGCTGACATCGTTCAGCACGGTATACCCGGCCACGTAGTCCCAGGCGTTGCCTTCCGCCACGCGGCGCGCGGTCTTGCCAATCACCACCGCGAGCTCCACCTCGCCGTCCACCTGCGTGGCGCCCGGCGGCAGAATAATTGCGTCGGTCGGGCCGATCAGGGCGGTGCTGGCCTTGCTGAATAAAATGGGGCTCTCCGGGATTTTAGCGCCGAACTCCCTGGCGTGCGCGGCGTAATTTGCGCCGAGGCAGATGATCTTGCTGGGGGCCGCAATGGGCGGACCAAGACGCCATCCTTCGGACGGGAGAAGTTTCCTTCCGGACTCCCGCAGCAACGCCGCCAAGCGTTCCAGCCCGAAATGGGCAAAGAAATGCGCGTTATAGTCCTCAATATCAAAGGCCATGGCCCGGACATCGAGGATCATCGGCTTTTCCTTTTGTCCCGCGGGTTCCAACCAGATACCCGGCCGCTCGTTTCCCGGCTCGCCAAATCGCGCTAATTTCATGCCGGCCTCCGTCGTATTATCTTGCCCCTTCCCGGCGCGTGTCCCGCAGCCGGGCTTTCGCCTTCATTCATATTTTTTTTACCAATGCCGGCGGCGGAGACTGCCGAATGATCGCCGCCGGCCAGACGCGCCCCCGGAAGCCGACCGGGCGGACGCCACCTGGAATCGTTCCGCGGGCAGGCCCGGATG
>JACPGN010000200.1 GCA_016182435.1 Lentisphaerota bacterium
CGTGATCACAATATCAACGTCGGGCGCATCCAGCGACCGGATGGCGGCCTTGATTTCGTCGGTAATATGGGGAATAACCTGGACGGTCTGGCCCAGGTAGCCGCCTTCCCGCTCGCGCGAAATGACGGCGTTATAGATTCTGCCAGTGGTGTAATTGCTTTCCCGGGTGCAAACCACGCCGGCCACGCGCTCATAATGGCCCAGATCCAAATCGGCTTCCGCGCCGTCGGAGGTGACATACACTTCGCCATGCTGGTAGGGCGACATGGTACCCGGATCCACATTGAGATACGGGTCCATTTTCTGCATGCGGACCCGGTAGCCGCGCCGACTCAACAGCAGGCCGATCGAAGCCGCGGTAATCCCCTTGCCCAAAGATGAAACCACTCCGCCGGTAATAAAAATGTGTTTAGTGCCTTTTTTCGTCCGGCTCATGACGCCACCATAGCAGATGGATTTCAGGCGGTCTATCTATAAGATTGCGACACCCAGAAAATCAACCACTGATGGCACGGATGAGGAAAGCCGGCTCCATTCCATATCCGTGCTATCCGTGTCATCCGTGGTTCCGCCTGTGCGGATCCGCCAGGGCGGAAATATTCCTGTTTTTCATAGCGGTTGTTCATATATCTGTTACTAATCGCGCCGGAATAAAACTTGACTTCACTCAGAGGCTGTTCCACTCTGCGCTGGAAACCGGCGGTCATTCACCTGCCGGCGCACTGCTTTTCATGGAAAGGGCAAAGAAGATTGATGAGCAGCTTTCAGGCCCAAAGCCGGATCCTCATCGAAAACGTAATCGTCCAGAGCCACCATCGGCTCAAGGGCAGCTATTTTGTGCTGAAGCTCAAATCGCAACGCATTGCCCGGATAGTCCAACCGGGTCAATTCGTGCATCTGCGCGTACCGCCCCAGGCCGAGGCCCTGCTGCGCCGGCCCTTCAGCGTGTTCCAGGCGCAGAGCGGTTCCCTGGCGATCCTTTACAAACCGATTGGCAAAGGGACGCAGGCCATGGCGGCCTTGCGGCCCGGCGACGAAGTCAATCTACTGGGTCCGCTGGGCCATGGATTTCCCAGCGTGCGCAAGAATACCTTGCCCATCCTCGTGGCCGGCGGCTACGGTATGGCCGCGCTTTACCTGGTAGCGCAACGATCGAGAGTTAAAGGAATTGTTTTCGTTGGCGGAGCGCGCGCCGCGGATATCCTCTGCGTGAGTGACTTCCGGCGCCTGGGCTGGGACGCGCGCGTGGCCACCGAAGACGGCAGCGCGGGTCGGAAGGGACTGGTCACGCATCTGCTGGATGCCTGGCTCAAGCAAGAACGGCGCGGCCGCGAGCCGGAGTTCTTTGCCTGCGGGCCCAATGGCCTGTTACAGGCAGTCTGTACACGCGCCGCGAAGGGCAATTGGTCCGGCTGGATTTCCCTGGACCGGCATCTGGGCTGCGGCCTGTGAGCTTGCCTGGCCTGCGTCCAGAAAGTGCGCACGCGCGATGCCTTGGGAAAAACAGCTTGGGTCTGGGCACGCGTCTGCACCGAGGGTCCGGTCTTCGCCTGCCGTGATATTTTGTGGGAGAACGAGGACGGACGCCGGACGACAGACGCCGGATGACAGACACCGGACGACAGAGGGAAGAAGAACGATGAACAAGCCAAACCCTGACCTTTCCGTGCGCCTCGGCAAGCTCGTGCTGAAGAATCCGGTCATGGCGGCTTCCGGCACATTCGGCTACGGAGTGGAGTTTGCCCGGCTCGTGGATCTCAACCGGCTGGGCGCCATCGTGGTTAAAGGACTCAGCCTGAAGCCCGAGCAAGGCAATCCAACCCCGCGCCTGGTGGAAGTGCCGGGCGGGTTGCTTAATGCCATCGGCCTGCAGAATCCGGGGTTCGAGGGCTTCGTGCGCGATTACCTGCCGTTCTTACGGCAATACCAGACGCCGGTGATTGTCAACATCTGGGGACGAACGACCGCGGAATATGCGGCCATCGCCGAGCGCTTGAGCGCGGTTGCCGGCGTCCACGGTCTGGAATTAAATATTTCCTGCCCGAACATTAAACGCGGCGGCCTGGCCTTCGGCGCCGATCCGCGGATGGCCCGCCGGGTCATCAGCGCCGTGCGCGCGCGCACGCGCCTGCCCCTTATCCCAAAACTTTCGCCCAATGTCGCGGACATC
>JACPGN010000023.1 GCA_016182435.1 Lentisphaerota bacterium
CACGCCCAGAAGCCTGATCGTGTTGGACGAGATCGGCCGCGGCACGAGCACGTTTGACGGCATCAGCATTGCCTGGGCCGTGGCCGAGCACCTGCACGGCGTGGTCAAGGCCAAGACGCTCTTTGCCACGCACTTTCACGAGTTGACCGACTTGGCCCTGACGCTGAGCGGCGTGAAAAACTACAACGTGCTCGTCCGCGAGCAAGCCGATGGCGTTGTATTCATTCGCAAGATCGTTCCCGGGGCAACCGACAAGAGCTACGGCATCCAGGTGGCGCGTCTGGCCGGATTGCCCCAGGAGGTCGTAGACCGCGCCCGGGAAATTCTGCTCAACCTGGAAGAAGGCGAATTTGGCGAAGCCGGTCAGCCCAAACTTGCTCTGCGCCGCGCGCGCAAGGGCAAAACTCACTCTGATCAGTTGGCCCTGTTTTGAGGTCGGCAAGCCAGACTGGGCCCGACGTCCCACGCGCCTGTCCCGCGCTTCGCGGAAACGCGGGACAGGCTCCCCACTTCCCCGGCCGAGCTTGGGCAAAGAAATGCTTCTATCACACTTTATAAAGTGTGATAGAGACGTTCTCAGTCCGCATTGACCACCTGAGCGGGCTAGTCCTTAGGACTAGGCCAGAGAACCTAGTCAGTCCCCGCTTAACATCCTCCCGCCAGGCGCCGGCACAAACCAGCGATCCCAAAATAATCCCGGATGAGCTCCGTCGTGCGCGCATAGACGGCTTCCTGGGCCGCGGCAACCTGGCCGGAAGTTTTCAGGGTTGTCTCATAGGCCTGGCGAATTTCGGTGGCGACATTGATCTTGGCGATTCCATGCTGCATGGCGGCCAGGACATCTTCACGGCACACCCCCGACCCGCCGTGCAGAACCAGCGGAATGCCCGCGGCTTCCTTCAAAGTTTCCAGGTGCGTGAGGTTCAGACGCGCGGTAACTTTCCGGCGGTGGCGCGCGGCGGCGGAAATGGCGCCATGGATATTGCCAATGGCCACGGAGAGCCAAGCGCAGCCGGTTTCCTGCACAAACACCCGCGCTTCATCCGGGCGCGTAAAGCCCTGGCCGGACCTGAATAATTCTTCGTAGGGCGGCATAGGCCCGGCCTCATGACCCAGCACTGCGCCCAGCTCCGCTTCGCAAGGAATGCCCGCGGCGCGGGCCAGTTCGACGACTTCCCGGGTCGCGCGGATATTTTCTTCCAGGCCCAGGCGTGAACCATCCACCATGACCGATTGGTAGCCAAGCGCGATGGCCTCC
The DNA here is from genome assembly GCA_016182435.1 of Lentisphaerota bacterium. The sequence goes on from JACPGN010000023.1 coordinate 1,259, forward strand.
CGGATGATTGCCCCATAATCCACCCGCTGGCGGTCTTCATCAACGACGGGCACGTGATCCAGATGCAAGCGCACGTGTTTATCGTCGCGCCACTTCTGGAACTCATCCCGCACGGCAGCGAGGCTCTGGGCTTCAAACTTGACCCATTCCAGGCGCGCCACGGCAATGAGCGCAAAGGAATCCTGGTCGCGCGCCGCGCGGATAACCGGCTCCATCATGGGCAGATACGGGATGTTGAACGCGGGCACCGTCAGCCCTTGCCGCCAGGCCGCTTGTATGATGTCCGCTGTATTGTTCATTATGTTTTTCCGGGCCTTCCTTGGATTTATACGTCCACTCCGGGGACTCCTAAACCGGCGGCCCGGCCTTTCACGTAGGCATCGTTGCCTTCCCGGCCACAACCGTCCCATTCGATGGAACGGATTGGTCCGTCACCGCAACCACACACCTCTTTGGCGGAACGAATCGCGGCATACAGTCGCCGAAGCAGTTCCCGCGCCGGCAGGACGTCGCCATACCGTGCGCCGATCCGGCGGAGCGTATCGAGGTCTTTCTTCTGGTCGCGCAGGGCCATGCTGCGTCCGCCGATACACAGGTTGGAGACCGGATGGTAGGCCGTGCACGGTGGACAGACCATGCAAGGCCCGGCGATGAGCTCTACGGGGACCTCCGGGTTTTTCTGCATGATGTCAATGCATTCAAAGAGGTTGTCTTCCTGGAGGGGAACGAGTTCAGCGCGTGGCCGGCCTTTGTGAAAACAGGTCATGCACAGCAGATGGTGCGGCCGGATTCTCAGCCGCGCCGCTGCGTAACACTGTTTGCACGATGCCTCCTTGGCCGCCTGTTTTTCCAAAGGCGACTGGCGGTGAATGAACGCAGCCACGCCCTGGGCCACACCGCGTTCATAATTACCGGTGGCGGCAAAACGGCAGGCCGGCCAGCCCGGCGCCTCTGCGGCCGGGTAGGCGCAAATGCCGGAGCAGGTCGGAATGGCAGCGGGAATGCGGTCGAAAAAGTCCACGGCCGGCCGGGTGGCGCCGGGAACGGCGCCGAGCTTACGGAGCACCGATAGATCGCGCAGGTCATTGTAGACCGTGCCTTCGGGCGTGTCGAATTCCCGTCCCGGATTCTGGTATTGATAGACCGTATCTGTGTTACCGCAAAGCGTGAGCGGGACGATGGGGTTAAGTTCAACGGCCAACTGGATTGCGTCCAGACCCTCCTCGTGGTAATACACCGCCTGTCGGTCCCGCCTGCCAAGGCGGCAGAAAAGGCACATCAATTGATAAGGTCGCACCGTCAATGTTTGCATCGCTTTCCTTGCTTCACAAAACGCCGTCCAGAATCAAGCCATCCCGCGAGCGCATGTGAGAAACGATGTCCGTGGTGGCGCCGATCATGATGTGGCCTGGATCATAGGGATAGGCCCCGACGTGCGAAGCGCGATCGGAACAACTTTTCACGTGTCAATCCGCCTGCTCTTAAAGCGGCTGCGCCGCAACACATGAACACTATTCCTGTTGAGCCGAAGGCTCTTTGGACTGCGGTCGCTTGAGACCGCTTTTGCCAGACCGGGCCCGACGGACCATTGGCAAACGCTTGAAATTAGGCCACTGAAGCGGGCCAGCATTCCCCTCACCCTAACCCCCGGTCGCCTAAGGCGCCGCTATGGGCGGGTAAACCTCCCCAAGGGAGAGGGAATATGATTTTGGACACCAATGGTCCGTCATCTGGTATCGGGTTTGTCGCTCCTCAGGCGTTCGGCAACGGCCCTCCGCCCTTTAACGAACGGCCGTTATATCCTTCGTCACGCTTCCCGCTCCACGCACCACGCTCCACGCTCTTACAGGCCCGGCTGCGGCACCGCTACCTGAAAGCCCAGGTAGTTTTCCAACGCTTCGCGCACCGGAGTCAGGACATGGCCGCCGGCCACGCTGACGTGGTGGCGATACCCGTTCCGGCCGACATGCAGGAGCACATCCTGAAGCGCCGCTATTTCTACAACCCCGGCACACCCGAAGAACTCAGGAGGAATCGGATCATTAGTGAACCGGCCCTGGCCCAGGTAAAATTTCAGTTGGCCGGCCTCGGTGATCATGCTGCCAAAGGTGCAGTCGCCGGGCGCGATGCGGCCGGTGTTGCAGCCGAACCCCTTGCCCTTGCCGAGGGCATTGGCAATAATCAGGTGATCGCTGATTGTGCCCTTGCCTTGCATC
>JACPGN010000203.1 GCA_016182435.1 Lentisphaerota bacterium
CAGGCCGCTTCGGTGCCGCCGCAATAGATATAGTACCTCAATCACGAGGAACTGCCATGAAAAACAAGAATGTTTCCGCCTGAAGCGGACCCGCAGAGGAGGGAACCACGGATGGCACGGATAACACTGATTGTTGACGGCCGCCCGGCGGCCGTCAACGGTCTAACTATCCGTGAAATCAGTGTAATCAGTGGTTAATTTCTCTGGGTTGCGGGCATAGACCCGCATTGAAAGAGGTGACGGAGAATATGCTGAGTCTGCATTCCTTGAAAAATACGCCGGGCGCCCGGCATCGCAAGATGCGCGTGGGCTGCGGGGCAGGCTCGGGCAAGGGCAAAACCTGTGGCCGGGGCCACAAGGGACAATATGCCCGCTCGGGCCATAAGCATAAACCGGGACTTGAAGCGCTTCAAGGACGGCCATGAAATCACCGAAGCTGTTCTGGAAACAGCCGGCCTGATTAAGCCCGCGGCGGATTGGGGTCAGCCCTCTAAATAGAACTTTACAAGCGAGGCGGCACAGGGTCAGCCCCCGAAATAGAACTTAACGTTCTATTCTTATCTGCAAAACTCTGATCTGATCTCCACGATTACAAATGGCAACCTGCTGGTCACCCGCTCCTACGAACCACACCGCAACCTCCTCACCCAGGTCAAAAATGGCCTCAGCATCCGTCTCCGCCAAAAGGCTACGCCGGACAATAGCCTGCCCGCAGTGCTACGCTCAGCGTTGCAGGCGGGCTGAGGCCCTACGTAAGGGCGCGACCTCGCCTCTGGCATGGTTCATGCCATAGGCAGATCCGCCTTTGGAGGGAACCCTCATGCCAGCCACGCGAAACCCTGGCCAGCGCAGGGCAGGCGCGTGGTCGCGCCATTTTACCCCTACGCGAAACCACGCAGGAGACGGAGGAGCCAATCCAGGCCCAGAATCGCGATCAGCGCCAGGAGCAGTTCATAGCCGGTCCAGAAATCGAGCGTCCGAGTTTGCTGGACCATGTTTTTTACCTTGGGAGCGCCGGCCATCCATGACGCCGGATCGTCCGGCACGATCCGCCGGCCGCCCGTCGCGGCGGCAAGCCGCTCCAGGTTGGCCGCATTTACCGTCCCCGGCGCGCTCTCCGGCTCCGGCTCCCGAACGTCAACAACGCTTTCCGCATCCGCGGCGATGCGACCTTCCAGCATAACCGCTGCGTTGATGCGATATTGTCCGGAAGCGGCCGCCTGGAATTCGGATTGGTATTGACCGCTGTGCGCCGGGTGCGGAACCAGAACCAGCGGAATTTTATGGCCGTCGGGAATCGTGACATCGGCTTCCAGGCCCGGACGTTCCAGCGGGCGATCGGAGCGAATCTCAAAGTGGAGGGCAACGGCCTGTCCGGCCAGATAGCTGCTGCGGTCGGTTTGCATCCAAAGGTTCACATTGCCCGGGGCCAGCCGACCGGGTTGCAGCGCGCGCAGGGTCTGCTGCCAGAAAATATTATAGGGCGTGTTGCCTTCGGCATCCGGCGCGGAAATCATCTGCCATTTCCAGAGGCTATCGGTTCCCAGGAACAGCACGCGTCCGCGGCCGACGGTATGCTCCGCCGCCACGATCAGCGGACCATAGGCGTTGGCATGTCCCACCGCTTCGAGCAGGATGGTGGCCGCCGGCTTTTTGCGCAACGCCGCGTAGATCTGATCCAGCGGCGGAAGCTCAGACCAGCGTTTGCCCTCGGCAACGCCGCCATAGAAGAAGAGCGGCGAAGCGGCGCCCTCCGGACTGATCCGGATGGCCACGGGGCCCTGGATCGGCTTGGCCGAGTCGGGCGAAAGCTCCACGGGCAACAGCCCCTCAAGCTCGCCAAGTAGCCGCCAGCGGCTGAGATTGGGACCGGCCACGATGATGAGCGATTTTCCCTCTTCCACGACCAGGTCATAGAGCGCGGGCGCCAACGCCTTGGGCCAGTGCTCCGGATTGACATCGCCCACGATAAACGTGTCAAACCACGAGAGTTCCGCGCGGGTCTGAGGGAAACCGCCGAGGCTGACCCGCCGGTCCGGTTCGCCGAATTGCATATAGATGCCGGGACCGCGCTCCAGGAAACCGGTGAACGTAAAGCTTGGATCGTTCTCGAAAACACGGCGCAGGAATTTGAACTCCCAGCGCCAGGTATCTTCCAGCAAAAGCACCTCATTTTTGCGGCTTTCCACCTTGACACTGACTTCATAGGGCGCCGCGGCGGTAACCGCGCCGGTGGCGCGCGACGCAACCTGCAAGGCATAGCGCTTGATTCCCACGCTGACCGGGCGGTACGCCAGGCTGATCTGACGTTCGGTCTCGGCATCCGCAAACTCGAAATCACGCCGCAGGATCTCTTTGCCGTCCTCAGCCAGCGTCAACCGGAGCGGAATTTTTACCGCGTTCTGCTGCCGCACGGTCACAAGAAAACGCGACTCCGACCCCAGAAGCACGCGGCGCGGGCTCTGCACGCCGACGACGTTGACAACCGGCGTTGTATGCGCCGCGTCTTCGGCCGGAGGTGCGAGCACGTCCACGGTCAGGCCCAGGCGGCGGGCCTGCGCCACGGCATCCTGGGCGCTCCGGTCACGGCCGTCGCTGATGAGTAGCACCCGGCTGGCCTGGAGGCCGGATGCCGATTCGAGCGTTTTGTTCTGGCGATAGAAATTCCACGCGGTCGCGAGGCTTTCCGCATAGCGGGTATCCTCCCCCGTCGCCTTCAGGCCGGATAAATCGTGGCGCGCTAATGGGCGGGCATCGTGATCGAAAGCGAACCAATAAATATTGAATTGGCTGAGGAAAGCGCGGGCCGCCCGGCTGGCCTGCAACCGTTCCAGCGCGGCTCCCAAGCGCGACTCGCTGGACTCCGCGTTAGGCTTTCCCATGCTGCGCGAGGTATCTACCAGCACCAACAGGTCAGGCGCCTGGGCGATCGAACGAACATAGGTTGCTCCCGGCCGCAACAGGCAGAGCAGAAACAACACGATGGCCATCCCGCGTAACGCCGCAAGTCCCGCACCCCAGGAACGCGGAACATTTTTCTCGTAGAGCAGCACCCGCAGGCCATGGAACAGCCCCAGAGTCAAGGCCGCCCCGGCCAGCACAATCGTCCAAACCGGCAGCATCGGATTTAGGGTCAAGGTCATAAGTTACTATTCAGATACCGCATTTACCGGATTTTTGACCACGGATTACACGGATGGCACGGATTTTTTCATCCCGCGCCGCGCGGGATTTATTTCACCACCCTTTTCCAGCGCAGTTTTGCATATTTAAAATTCAACAGCAAGGCCAGGTGTAGTCCGGTCAGCGTCAGGTAACCTGTCATTTGTGCTAAATGGTTTTCATTGAACTCCGAAACAACCTTGGGATCGGCAATAACGATCTCGTCAACAATCATATCGGGAATTAACAAACCGATTTGGCGACCCTTGTACTCGACCTTGAATGCTTTCTGCTGATTGACTGAGTGACCACGCTCTTGTAGTTCGATCACCAGCGCGTTTTCATAGAGTTTTTCGTCAAGACCGGGTTTCAGCTCATTCAGAACAGTCATTACCGCTCCAATGATCTCCGCGCTGAGCTTCTCATGTATCAGCTCTTGCATATCCGTGCCATCCGTGTAATCAGTGGTGAATAATTACTATTCTTTACGACCGCCAAAGAATCCCGCCCGCGCCACAACGGAACTTAACACCACGCGCGGATGAGCTGTTGGGCAATACTTATGGGTAAGCCACATCTCCGCCAGGAACACGAGCAATGCCAGGATCATCAGCAACTGATCCAAAGCGACGCGTTTTTCCGTTGCCAGGCCGTGCCGGGGGCCAAGATCGGGCGTCGTCACTTCGAACTCGGCCGATTGCCACCAGCGTTGCAAGATGCCCTTGTCGGCCGGGAGCAGGGGACTATCGCGCCGGAGGGCCTGGACGATAAAGGGCAGCCGTTCCATCCCGGAAGCCCTCATATAGGCGACCTGGTAGACACCCGCCTTCTGGATCGCGGGTAGCTGCATGACCGCGCGACCGGCGATCATGCGGATTTCGGGCCGCAGGCTCTGCCCGTCGGGAGTCGTGATGACAACCGCGTTGTTGGTGAGCGCATCAGGCAACGGCAGGTTCACGGCCTCGCCGACCTCAAACCTGCCGCGCCATAATCCTCCAGCGAGATACTGAAGCACGCGGTCCATCAGGGGGACAAAACCCTTACGGCGGGGCAGATCGCTCCAGGCATCACTGGCGGTCGTATTGAACAGCAGAATCCTGCCGGCGCCGGTGCTGCTTTCAAGAATCGCCGGAGTTTGGCCTTGAATGGTGGCAATGACGTGGACATCGTTGCGGCCCTCAACCGGTGTCAGGAGATAATAGGTTCGGAAGCGAATCTGCGGCAGATCGTTGAAGGTCGGATCGTAGAGCGGCGCCAGCAGGGGGTGATTCCATTGCACGTCGCCAAATATGGCGAGATCGCCGCGGCTTTTTTGCAGGTCCACCAGTTTTCCGAGCCGCGCGGCCAGGAGACTGGTCGAAGCCCGAACGGGATTGAATAATTTTGACTCATAAAAATCGTTCCGGATCGAAGGACCCAGGAATACGACCAGCCCGGCGCCGGCCTTGACGCGATCTTCCAATTGCTCCAGGCGCTCATCGGCCAGCGCGGGCACATCCGCCATCATAATCACATTGGCTTCGGCGATATCTTCAGGTTTGACGGCGGTATCCGAGCGGCGGACAAACTGGAGTGCGCCCGGATCGGCATAGGCGAGCGCCTCCAGGGCCGTACGCAGGTGAAAGCCCGGTTGGAGTTCCGGAATCTGGGTGGACTCGTTTTCGATCACGAGGACCCGGATATATCCGCGCCAATCGAGGTTGACCCAATATTGGTCGTCGGAGGCAAGCGCATCAGAGGGTTCCAGGCTGAGAGACGCAACCTGCCCCTTGAGATCTAACGCGGCCGGCAGTTCGAATTCCACCTGCAAGGGCGGACCTGGTTTCAGCGAAACTTTACGGGTCAATTCCGGCATCCCGGCGATATGCGCAAGGCGCACCGTGCGCTCCCGAATGCTATCGCCGATGGCCGCAACCTGGACGCGGATCAACCGCTGCACTTGTCCCGCGTCGCGCGGGAAAGGGTTGTCTGACTTGATCAACTCGGCCCGGGCAATCCAGGCATTGCGGGGATGGTCCGGCCCGAGATCGAAGACATGCACGCGCACGGGGGCAGCCACTTCCCCAAGAAAGCGGGCGATCCCGCTTTGGGTCCAACTTCCGGCGAGATTCGCGGTGATGAAGAACAACTCGACCGCTGTGCCGGCGCGGCCCGGCGCCAGCAGCGCAGGGATGAATTGGAGCGCCCCGGTCAGATCGCCTTCGCCGTCACTGGGGCGTGTCGCGCGCAGGCGGCCGACATAGCCGGCCGGATCATCCCGAAGCGGTCCAAGCGGTTCCGCATTATTGCCGGCCAGCAGCACCGTGCTGCGATCCCCGGCCAGGCCGCTGAGCAAAAGTCTTTCCGCGAGCCCCCGGGCGGCGGCGAACGAAATGGTTCCATCGGAATTCTCGTATTGCATGCTGCGGCTTGTATCAAGGATGATAAACCGCTCCGCTTTGCCCTGGCCGCGACTGGGGGAAAAAATCGGCCGGGCCAAGGCCATTACCAACAGGATGATAAATGCCGCGCGCAGAAGGAAGAGGATGATCTGATGCCAGCGGACGCGCCGGGACAGGCGATGCTGACTGGAGCGCAGCCAGCGCAGACTGGTGAACGGCACGACCTTCACCTTGCGCGGCTTGAACAGGTGCACCAGGATCGGGACGCTCAGCAGTCCCAGTCCGAAAAGAGCCAGCGGCGCGAGAAAAACAATCATAAATAGCGCTTAGGCCGTTGAGCCGTCTTAGACCTTGACGATCTTGACTTTGTTCAAGTCCATTTCGCCCAAGCCTCTGGCGGCGGCGGCGCGGGTGGATTCGAGCGCGTCGTGGGGCAGGTCAAAGAGTGTCGTGGCGTAGGCGTCGGCCGCCACGGGATCGGCGCTGGCCAGCACGGTGTGCAGCGCTTTTACGTCGGCGAGCTTGCCGCCTTGCGGGCCGTTGCGCAGCAGAATGCGCGTGGCGTCAATCACCGTCAGTTGCGGGCGGATCACGGTATTGATGTCAGCCAGCGTTTGGGCCAGGGCCTGATGGATCTTGCCGCGGTCGCCGCCCAGCACGCCCATGGTGTTTTTCAGGCCGAGGGTAAGCCGCGCCAGACCATGGTGCTTGGCCACGGGCACATTGATGTAACAATCGGCCTCCAGGGCGTCCTGGTAAAATTTGCCTTCGCTGATAGCCTGGCCCTGTTGAATCTTGACGGGAACGAACTTGCGCTCATCCACGAACGCGCAGGTAATGCTCTGACTTTGCAGCGAATCAACTGCGGCCTTTATGCCGCTATTTACATAAGCGCGGCGCTCGTCGTTACTGGTGCGATCAAACACCAGAACGCGGGCGGCGCCGGCGGCGAGCGCCAGTTTGGCCAGCGCTTTGACCACCAGCGGATGGGTGTTGGCGGCCTGGTCCGGGGTGCGGTCCCAGCCGATGTTCGGCTTGACCACGACGGCAAAGCTTTTCTTGACGAAGGCGCCCATGCCGCCCAAGGGCTCCAGCACTTTTGCCACCAGCTCCTCGTAGTCCGGGCCTTTGCCCCAGGCGAGCGTCGGCGGCGCTGATGACTTTTCCGCCTGGGCGGATCCGCCTGCTGGCGGAAGTGGCGCGGCCGCAGCTTCAGCGAGCGAAAAGGCTGGTTGCGCCAAGGTGAGGCCTGCCGACCATAAGGCGAGCTGCCTCAGGAACTCGCGGCGCTGAATGGCATGACTTTTTATAAGGTCTGGCGTCTCGGCGCAGCTTTTTCCGTTTGCCAAAAAGCCCGGGCCGGCACTTTCCCAAACTGTCTTTGTCTTCATGCGCATAGACTATGTGCTTGGCGGGTTTAGGTCAACAGAATTCAGTTTTTTTCCAGCCGTGCTCAGCCGGCGATAGCAGGTATGTTGATTTATCCCACATACAGTAGATATATCCTATTGATCTTCCTGGATAGTCTGGATGATTATTGGGCCACTTGAAAAAAAGGTATGAGTGTGTTCATGCCATGGCGAGTGGCCGATGGTCGGGTAAGGGTTGTGGCGCGCAAGCGGGTCGCAACCGTACTGATCGTGGTTGACGACGTTGACTTGCAGAAATATGTCGTGCTTGTGCTGGGGCAGGAGTATCCGGTTCTATCCTGCAGCAGCGGCGAGGACGCCTTGCGTATTGCTAAAAATGCCCGGCCGGACGTAATTATTCTCGATGCCTTGATACCCGGCGAACTGGACGGCTTCACAGTCTTCTGTGATCTGCGGAAGAGCCCGGAGACCGCCCGGATCAAAGTTCTAATGCTTACTGAAGTTAACAGGGTCGCCAGGTTGCGCTTTGACGCTGATAACATGGGAAGGCACCTTGGCGAAGCTCCCCAGGCGTTTATGGAAAAACCGATTAGCCCAGGACGTCTGCGGCAGGCGGTGGCGACCATACTCAGTATGGCCGTCGAGACGTGCGGCAGCCGGCACCAATAAGGTATTGCTCTTCTAAAAGGCGCGGTTTTATTGGAAGCAAGGTGGCAAGTTCCAAGCTCAAAGGGCGCAACAATAAAAATGAGAATTAATGAAAAGGAGGTGTAATTAACGAAGCAAAGGCATGAGAACAGGTTGATGTTCGGAGTTTGAGCTCTTGGCGGCAGCGGCTTTTTTCCGTCATAAGGAGCAAGAGAGGTTCAATCCTCAATTAATAATAGAGAGGGCCAAAGATGATAACAAAGACATACGTGCAACGAGTAGGTTTAGCCGCGCTCGTGCTTGCGTTTGTGGGCGCCCTGTTGCCCAGCAAAGTTTCTGCGGTTGCAAACTTTACGCGCAAGTACGGAGTGGACTGCGCCACGTGCCATGCGCCCGCAGTCCCGCGCTTGAACGCGTTTGGCCATGAATTCCGCAAACGCGGATTTCGTATGGAAGAGGAAATCGGGCAGAGCGTGAAGCCCCAGGCCTATAAGGAAATTGGCGATTGGGCTTCATTGCGTCTGCGCTCGGGCTATGCCGTCGAAAATTTCGACGACCGCCAAAAGGCCAGCAGCAGTGGCAATAGTTATGAAACGCGCAATGGCTTTCGCAAGCCCGATTATACGCTCTTTTACGCCGGGGCCTTGACCAAAAACTTGTCAATGTTCACGGAACTCGAGTGGGATGATGTGGATGAGGTTGCACTGCAGGCTTATGGGGCGTGGTTCGGCGGCGACGTGGACCACAGTTATCTGATTCGCCTGGGCCAGATGCATACGCTGCAACGAATCGGCTTCGGCGGGTTCGATCGTCCCACCGGAATCTCGACGCCCGATGTACTAAGCAGCACGCTGACGGCCAGCCCCGTGCCTTTTAAGATCGGAAACGATCAGCGCGGAATTGATTTCGCCTGCAACTTTACACCCTCCAGTCGAGCAATCCTCGGCCTTTATAACGGCATGGATTTTGAAGGTCACGGCGCTGAGGGTAACGGCCAGGGCTTTGGCGACTCCGATGGCAGCAAAGACGGACTGCTGGCTATTGAGCAGATGATTGGCGAGTCGGGGTTCACGCTCTTCGGCTATGCCGGCCAATGGACTCAGGAAGCCGGCACTAAAGTGAGCATCGGCACCAATAAAGTGGCTCTGGCGGACAGCAGTGATGAGACCCGGTTCGATTTTGCCCGGCTGGGCGCCACGGCCTCGATCATCCTGCCCTTGATTAACGAAAAAATGGCTTCGGAAGTGCAGGGCGGATATATGCGTTCAATTGACGTCTATCCCGACAACTATCCGACCGGCACTGACCGGAAAGAGGGCGATGCCTTCTGGGTCGGCGTGGAACAGCGTCTGCCGCATGAGGCTGCGGTTGTCTATCGCTTCGACTATGTGGACAAGAAGGACGATGTGACCCGGCAGAAGAATACGGTGGGCGTGGTTTATACCGTTCTGAAGTACCTGCGACTGGCCGCGGAAGTGTTCGCTTATAACCAGAAGACCGACTCGGCAGGGGCAAACCTCCAGGCCATGCTCAACTTCTGAGAGTTGTTCGTTAACCTTGCGGGATATTTCGCCCGTCGAGGGTTAAGGGCCTGGAAAACCTGAAGGTGGGAAGTCCGTTGGGCGCCGTGCTTGCGGACTTTTCATCTTTGTTTGCGGTTGCACGGTTAAGGAAAGGAGCAGGCAGGGTCATGATGACTAAATCATTGTTATTATTGGTTGCCATGTTTGGCTTTGCGGTGGCAACGGCTCGTGCGGAAGAGTCTGCCCAGGCAAACTATGCTGCAAAGTGCGCGCTTTGCCATGGGAAAACAGGCAAAGGTGATCCCAAGCTCGGCCAGAAGGTGGGCGTGAAAGATTTAGCCGACGAGGAATATCAGGCCTCGTTCACCGACGACAAAGTCTTCGCTGATATCAAAGACGGGCTCAAAGATGGCGACAAGATCATGATGAAACCTTTCGGCGCCAGCCTGTCAGATGCAGAGATCAACTTTCGGCGCCAGCCTGTCAGATGCAGAGATCAAGGCGCTGGTCGCCTATGTTCGTTCGTTCGCCAAGCCGGACGGAAACAAGATTGCCCGGGCTAAATAATTTTGGGTTAGGCGCGCAGTTTCGCATCTGTGGTTGCACTCCTGGCGCTGGTCAACCCCGGTCGGTTCAGCGCGTATCGGGCTGACCATTTACGGCAAGCGTTATTATCTTCCGCGGTTGTTTCGGCCTTTTTTCCCCAAGGTTAGTTTGCGGTCTTGCGTTGGCGGCGCCATTCTTTCGCCTGGATTTGCGCGATCATTGCGCAATATTCAGGTATTCATTCCTGCTCATAAGATATTGTCAGGCACACTTCCTGCCGTGCGTACGCGAGGGAATTACCGGGTTCAAACTGATTCCTGATTGTCGAGAGATAAACTTGACAGGTATTAAGCAATGGGGAAATATCAGACGTAATTAAATAGCAGCATAACAGACTTTTTTCACGGGCTTTGAAGAAGGATTTAACAATGTTTAAGACTATTGTGTTTTTCATCTTGATGTTTTCGATACCGGCGGCTGTCCTGGCGAACCCTGATATAAAGGCCAATGGCTCTAATGGGCCGCTTACGATAGCCACAAATGCTGCGCTATCAATTGAGGTCAGCCTTGATGGTGTAGATCAATCAGGGGTCAATGCCGACTGGTGGGTCGCCGCCGACACTCCTTTGGGCTGGTACCATTACGCGGCAGGCAATTCCTGGTTAGCCGGTATAAGTGTAAGTTATCAAGGTCCTCTTTTTAATTTCAGTTCCTTTGAGATACTTTATATTACCGGACTGCCGCTGGGGGCCTACACCTTATATTTTGGCGTAGATCTGATCACGAACGGCTCGTTAGATACCGATCAGTTATTTTATGACAGCGTTGTTGTGAATGTAACGGAAACAAATGGAGCGGAAACGAATGTAACGGTAACGTCGGTTATTCCCTGGCCCATGTTTCATTACAACGCGCAACATACCGGTCAAAGTCCTTATAATGGGCCAACGACGAACACATTAAAATGGAGCTACACCAGCAACGATATTACCGTAGGCACTGTGCCGGGCAGTCTGGCGATCAGTTCGAACACGATTTATGTGACCGCCGCCAACAAATTGCTGGCGCTGAATCGAACGGACGGAGCGTTAAAATGGAGCGCTAATCTGGCCGGAACCGGGGCCACCGCGATTTCGCCGGATGGCAGCAATATATACGCCGTGGGCGGCAGTAAACTTTATGCCTTCACAACATCTGGAGCGCCTTTATGGGTTTATGAAGGAGCGGCGGACAGCATTCACGGCGAGCCCTGCATAGGCACGAACGGCACAATTTATTTTGGTTCCTGGGACACCTATGTCTACGCTTTGAATCCCGACGGAACCCTGAAATGGAAATATCAAACTGATGGCGCGATAGCGCCATTGGCCTCGCCCGCGCTTAGTCCTGACGAGGCGACGGTTTATGTGGGCAGCGGCGACCCGAACAAGGATAATGGCGGGAGCTTATATGCGCTCAATGCCGATGGAACCCTGAAATGGCAAAAGGCGAATATGGATCAGATGCGGGTCAGCGGGGCGGTAGTGGGGACAAACGGCAGAGTTTATGCCAATGGGCAAGGCCGCGTGCACTGTTTTTCTCCCGAGGGAACACAAATCTGGGAGTCAGCCAACAATACCGCCGGCAGTCTGGCCCCGTCCCTGTCATCGAATGGCACCATCTATGTTGGAACAGCACAAGATGGCAAAGTCTATGCGCTTGATTCTGCCAACGGCCAGACACAATGGTCTTATCAAACCGGGACAAATTCCGATCAGTCTGAGCCCCAGTACGGAGTGTTGGCAACTATTGTTATTGGCGCAAACGGGATAGTGTATGCGGGCGCCTATGATGGTGTCATGCATGCTTTACGATCGGACGGCACACTGCTCTGGACTTATCAGACCGGAGACAATATCAATGAAAATTGTCCAGCCATTGATTCCGACGGGACCCTCTACTTCAGTTCTGCTGATAAATATATTTACGCCATAAATGAATAACAGCAGATGGTCACGCAAGAAGCGGATAGCAGGGAACAAACTATCGCACTTATCTGCTCGGAAGCAGGCGCGGATGGTCAATGTGGCCGGCAAACCGGTTACCGAGCGCATTGCCCGGGCGGAAGCGTGGGTCAGGGTAGGGGGCGCCATAGCGCGAAAGCTGCGTTCTCACCGCCCGGCTCGCGGGGATTTTTGCCGCCAAGCAGACCGCCAATCTGATTCCGATGTGTCATCCGCTGACGCTGGACGATGTTGCCATAAAAGCCGAGTTAAAAGGACCGCTCGTCCGGATCGAAAGCCAGGTAACTTGCACAGGGAAGACCGGCGTTGAGATGGAGGCCATGGTGGCCGCGGCCGTGGCCGCGCTGACGGTCTATGACATGTGCAAATCGGCGGGAAAAGGCATCACCATCAGCCGAATCCGGCTGCTCGAAAAGTCCGGCGGCAAATCCGGCCACTGGCGGGTCTGTCCGTTCTAAATGTTATCCTTTGGTTTGACCCCATCGCCCCCTCTTACACCTCCAGCTACCCGCCATCATGCAGGGAATACCAAGATTCTCGGACCGACCCGAATGGCGCTAAGTTAAGCCTTTTTTGAGAAAAATCCATGCTGTAGACGGCCTCGGTGAGGCCGTTTCTGCGAAAGTTACGGGGTCATCGACCCCGTCTACAGGGGAAAATGTCCTTAACTTAGCGCCATTCCGGACCGACCCCTTTTTCTACCGTATTTTAACCGAGACTGATCACCGGAACTTCCAGATGCTCGCGCGCCTGCGCAATCTCACTAAGCGCCTTGTCAATCAAACGCGAAGCATGGGTATCCAGATACACTTCGCCGCATTGCTGACAGCTTTCCACAGGCAGTTGCCGAACCAGCACATACTGGCCTCTCTTTTTTGCCATGTAGTCAAGCCGCTGCTCGATGATGATGCCTTTACAGAAATAACAGGTTTTCATTTGCGCGTCCTCCAATCTGCATTCCACTGCATAGCGTCGGGGCGATAAACAGTAATGATAATCAACTCGCCTCCGTGAATAGCACAACAAATGTGAATCGGATCCCCTCTTGCCAACCAGGCTAACAATAGGTGGGAATGTCCCCTTGGATCATCCGCATAGTCTTCGATAATTTCTGAATTCAGGGCTGTAATTGCACCAACCACATCATCGGTTGATACTTCGTCAAGATCCATCTCCATCCTGGCATGTAATGTTATGCGTATGAACCCGGTCTTGAGGCATTGTCGAATAAGTTCAATCATAGTCTCTTCGCGACGTCACTCGAATACGAATGAGTTGTCTAGATCATGGTTTCTCCTACCTGAGAGGCGTTCCGGTCTGACTCCTTTTTTTGGGGAGATAGGTTCTATTCGCTTTGGCCGAAGCGTTTGATGTCTTCCGGCGCTTCGGCGGGGGCGGCGGGCTTGGCGCGGGCCTGAACCATGACTTTTATGTGCTCGACCACGTCGGCATTGGCCAGCGTGGTAATGTCGCCGACCGGCATATTATTGGAGAGCGCCGCCAGCACCCGGCGCATGATTTTACCGGAGCGGGTCTTGGGCATGTCTTCGACGACCCACACGTGGGCCGGCCGCGCGATCTTCCCGATGGTGGTCTCGATGGCCGCGACCACTTTTTTCTGGACTTCCTTGTGATCGCTGGTCACGCCCGGCTTCAAGGCGACGTAGACTTCGGGTAGCCTGCCTTTGATTTGATCAACCACGGGCACGACGGCCGCTTCGGCTATTTCGGCCACTGTCAGCGCGGCCGACTCTAATTCCTTGGTGCCCAGCCGGTGGCCGGCCACGTTGATGACATCATCAACCCGCCCGAGGATGCGCAGGTAACCATCGGCGGCATAGAGGGCGCCGTCGCCGGCAAAGTACGGCCAGTCGCGCCAGTCAGTGCTCTTAGGGTTCTTGCAGTACTTGGCGTAGTAGGTTTGCACGTAGCGGTCCGGGTCGCCCCAGATTGTCTGCATAATCCCCGGCCAGGGATTGCGGATGCAGGCATTGCCCGCGCGTTGGGAGCCGGGCGGAAGCTCATTGCCCTTCTCATCATAGATTACCGGGTGAATTCCCGGCACGCCCGGCCCGGCGCTGCCCGGTTTCATCGGATTGAGCGCGGGCTTGGTGCTGCAGAGGAACCCGCCGTTTTCGGTCTGCCACCAGGTGTCAACAATCACCGCCTGCTTTTTGCCGACTTCATTGTAATACCAGCGCCAGACATCCGGCTCGATGGGCTCGCCCACGGTTACCATCAATTTGAAATGGTAAGTGTACTTGCGCGGTTCTTCCGGGCCGACTTTACGCAACTGCCGAATGGCCGTGGGCGCGGTGTGAAAGATATT
>JACPGN010000206.1 GCA_016182435.1 Lentisphaerota bacterium
CCACACTCCCGTATAAATCCGGCTGGGAAGCGGAACTTCATCTTCGGGAAAACGCTTGGCGGTTGCCAACTCCGATAAGATGACGGGCCAGCCGCAATGATTGTCGGTGCCACCGACAAAACCGAGCTTATGGCCCTTATTGAGCGCCGTCTGCACACTACTTCCATTGTTGCGCTGCACCGTCCGCCATCCTGGAGGGGGCGATTCCTGTTCAAAGTTGCCGCGGATCTGAAAAATCTCCACCAAACACAAGTACGCGCGCGGCCGGCCCCAAGGATACTGGCGCCAGAAAGGAGTGCCGTCGGCTTTGACTGCGTCACTGACTGCGTTGGAATGATGGGGAATGGCAATGAATTCCTTGAAAGGCAGATTGTCCATGTAGGTAGCCGGCTGAGGACACTTGGGGGCCGTATCGGGCTGAAGCGGATGGTCTGGGTTGGTGAAGTAGAAGTTGACATGCCCGCGAGAACTACTGTGTTCAAATCCGTAAATGGTTGTGAAACAGTCCGTAGCGTTAAAGCGGTCGCAGACTTGGACTGTGCTGAGCCACTTCACACCGACGGGCGTATGGTCACTCGGAGCGGCGAAATCAAGGTTCAGAAAATCCCGAGCCGCCAGGAACGCCGCCTCCAGTGAGCGGATGCCATCGTCGGACAAATCCGTGTGCCAATGGATTTCACCGAAAAGCGGCCGGAGCCCTTGCGGCGCAGGCCACCATACCGGATTGGAAACTACCTGGAGTTCGCCTGCCGCCAATTCAGCGTTTCTTAGCTGTTCGTTCCTACGAAGTTGTTTGGGATCTATCCTTGCCCTCAGGCGCATTGTGCCATTTTTCGGTAATTTCAAGAAAAGCGTGCGCGCTCCACGAACCGATCCTTTCCAGACTGTTGCTTTTGCGGCTCTCAGGCGCACGGAAACTGGATGGGCAAATTGGGCAGGGTAGCCAAACCGGTCAATCGGCGCGACCACAACCCGCAGGGTGCCATCATCTTCCGGCGCCGCGCGGGACGTTACGCTTAAGCCTGCAGCTCTACCGGCGCTGGCCGTAAGTATCACGGGGCCATCGGTGGCGATTGTTTCGGCGTCTTTGAAGAGCAGCAGCACAATGGGCGCATCCAGACCGCAAATTGGCGGAGGCTTGACCATGAGCTTGAACTGGCAACGGTTTTTTTTCTTTATCCCAGCCGGTAAGCGGAAACGAACCAAGGCCTGAGAGCGATTGTGCTCAATGATCTCATGATAGGATGGTTTGGGCGATATCTGCCACAGTTTCTTTACTTTCCTTCCGTGAAACGTAAAGTCAATCCACTGCCATTTGATCACGCTTCTCAAGCGCACACAGCGCAATTCGACTTCCAGCGGCCCGTTATAATCTTGCGGCGGCGTCCATTCTAAAACCCACCGCCGCGGATGTTTATCCGTAATGCGCGCCCGCTGACTTTTCCTAATCTTTAACACGATCATTTCTCCGTCCGAACGGCTGCCGGCCATTAATAATCCAAGCACCCGGCGGGATTAGAGGCGCGCCAGTCTCATTTCCCGGGTTAAGTCCACCGGAAGGGGCCTGCGGCGCCCAACTGTTTTTTCAATTGCGCCGCTCAGACCTTTTGTTATGGTTAAGCCGCCTTTAACTGCGCCTATCGTCTATCGGTCAGGACACCAGGTTTTCATCCTGGGAAGCGGAGTTCGACTCTCCGTAGGCGCGTTCCGTTAGTACCTCAATCACGAGGAACTGCCATGAAAAACAAGAATTTTACCACGGATGGCACGGCCTGCCCGAGCGTCGGCCAGGGATAACACTGATTGCTGACGGCCGCGCGGCGGCCGGCGGCGGTCTTACCATCCGTGAAATCCGTGTAATCAGTGGTTGATTTTCTTGGGTTGCGGGCAGGCCCGCCTTAGGCCGACAATCACTTTACGTTTTCTTGCCCACCGGAAATGTAATCACGAACACCGTTCCGGGACCGGCGCGCAACTCGATTGCGCCGCCCAATTGTTCGACGAAGGTCATCACCAGTTGCAAGCCCAAGGTCGTGGTATTGCGGAAATCCACCTCGGGCGGCAAACCCGCGCCGTTGTCGCCGACCTCCAGCCGAACCAGGGCATCCCCAGCGGGCGCGAGGGCAATGCGGATCAGACCGGGCTGGTTATCCGGAAAGGCATATTTCAGGGCATTCGATACCAATTCATTGATGATCAAGCTGCAGGGAATCGCCTGGTCAATGGGCAGGACGACGTTATCCACAGCGACGTCAAAAGTAACGGAGACGGTGTCCACCAGAAACACCCGGAACAGGTGGCGGATCAGGCTCTGGAGATAATTCCCGATATCCACTGCGGCCAGGTTAGGCGATTGATACAGTTGCTCGTGCACGATGGCGATGGTCTTGATCCGGTTCTGGCAGTCCCGGATCACGGCGGCGGCCTGGGCATCCTGAACATGCCCAAGTTGGAGCTTTAACAGACTGGAAATGACCTGCAGATTATTCTTCACGCGGTGATGGATTTCTTTGAGCAACGCTTCCTTGTCCCGGTTGGCGGCCTGCAGGGCCTGTTCGGCCAGTTTGCGGTCGGTAATGTCAATAATGACGCCAACCACGGCCCGCCCATCGGCAAACTGCACGGAGCGGGAATGTAACAGCACCCACTTGACTTCCCCGGTTTTGGAGCGGAACCGGTAATCATGGACCGGCACGATACCGTCAGTCAGGCCAAGCTGTTTTTTCCGAACCTGCTCCAAAAAAAAGTCGCGATCGGCCGGCTCGACAATTTGCGCAAAACCTTCAAACCCCCAGGCCTTGATTTCCTCGCGGGTATAGCCGGTGATGCTGGTCCAGCCATCGTTGACGAACACCAGCTTGCCGTCCTTGATCATGTGGATTCCGACCAGCGACTGCTCGGAAATGGTTCGATAGCGGTCTTCACTTTCGCGCAGGGCCAGCTCAGAGCGCATCTTATCAATGGCCGTGCCGATTTGCCGGCCGATGGCCAACAGCAATTCTTTTTCTTCGTCGGTAGACATATGCGGAGCATCGTGGACCAGAATCAGAGCGCCGATTACCAGATCTCGAGCCGTCAGGGGAATACGGGCGATAGCCCGGATATTCCATTTACGGGCCAGTTCGGGCGCCTCGCGGGTAGAATCGCTGGCGAAAGTCTCCTGGAAGCGTTCAAAAAGTCCCTGGTATTGCGGATCCTTTAGGGATATGCGCCGAAAGGCGCGCACATAATCGGCGGGAAAGCCCTGAAAGGAAACGAGCTCGGCCATGGCGCCCTGGGCATCCACAATATAAATCCCGGCGCCCTTGAACGGCATCAGGTCCAGCGTTGCTTCCAGCACATCGTCCAGCAGCGTGGTCAGATCGGTTGCCCGGTTGACGGCCATAATGACCTTATTGACGATCTCCAGTTTGCGGGCGTGCTCCTTGATCTGCAGTTCGGCCAGCTTGCGCTCGGTGATGTCGCTGACCAGGCCGTCGTAAGCCACCAGACGCCCGGCGCCATCCCGGTGCGGAACGGGGGTATTGCGTATCCAGCGGATCAGGCCGTTCTTGTGAATTATGCGGTGTTCCAGGGGCTGAATGGTTTCGCCTTTCAGCAGCCGCTCGGCCTGGTCCAGCACCAGCTTGCGATCCAAAGGATAAACCATGTTAAACCAGAGATTAGGATCAGCTTCATACTCCGCCGAAGTATATCCGGTCACGGCGACACAGGCCGGTCCGTGCGACGTGCCGGCAACCTGAGCATTTTCCACCCTGACGGTATAAATATAATCAGTGGCGGATTCCACCAGGCGCCGATAGCGGCTCTCGCTTTCCTTGAGGGCCAATTCCGCTTTTGCCCGTTCCGCGATCATCGTCTGGTATTTCTGCTCGCTTTCCTGGAGGCACCGTTCGAGCGCTTGGTGGTCTAA
>JACPGN010000014.1 GCA_016182435.1 Lentisphaerota bacterium
CCTTCTCACCGCGGCCAGCCGAAGCATTCAGCAGGCCATCAAGGAACTTCCCCGGCTCCACCGACCGAACAGCATCCTCAAGTGCTGTATTGAGATCAACCGCCTCGAAAACGAAGCGGACCATATCATGCACCAGGCAGTTTCCGGGCTCTTTAAGTCGGGAATGGACCCGCTCCTGATCATGAAGTGGAAAGAAGTCTATGAATATATTGAAGACGCGATTGACCGCTGCGAAGACTGCGCCAATGTGCTCGAGGGCATTTCCCAGGAAAACGGCTAATAAGCGATCTTTTCCCGGAAGACATGGAAATTATTCTCATTTTAGTGGTTGCCGCCGCTCTGTTTTTTGATTTCGCCAACGGCCAGAATGACAGCGCCAATGCCATTGCCACGGTCATTTCCACCAAAGTGTTATCGCCTTTAAGCGCCATTATTTTCGCCACCATCCTCAATTTCATCGGCGCGCTGGTCTCGACCAAGGTGGCCAAAACTATTGGCGGCGGCCTGGTGGACCCCACGATCATAACCAACACCGTTGTGCTGTGTTCGATGCTGGTAGCCGCCGGTTGGGTCATGGTGTGTTCAAAGCTGGGTCTGCCGGTCAGCGGGTCGCACGCCCTGATCGGCAGCTTAGTCGGCGCCGCGCTGGCGGGCTTCGGGGTCGCCGTCCTCAAAGTCAAAGGCCTGCTCCTGGTCCTGATCGCCTTAGTGCTTTCGCCCATCCTGGGCTTCGCCGTAGGTTACGTGCTCCTGATTGCATTCTACTGGATTGCCGCACGAATGAGCCCGCCAACCGTCCGGCGCACTTTCAGTCTGCTGCAGATCGGTTCCAGCGGCTTCATGGCCTTTACCCACGGCATGAATGACGCCCAGAAAGTGATGGGCGTTATTACGTTGGCCCTTTTCTCCGCCGGCAAAATTTCGGCCATTAGCGTGCCGGCCTGGGTCATGCTGGCCTGCGCCACGGTGATGGCCCTCGGCACCGCCGCCGGCGGCTGGTCCGTAATCAAGACCCTGGGCACCAAACTGACCCATATCCGGCCGATTGAAGGCTGCGCCGCGGAAACAGCCGCCGGCTTGGTACTCGCGGCGGCAGCCCACCTGGGCGCGCCGGTCAGCACCACTCACACCATTACCGGCTCCATTATGGGCGTCGGCACTGCTTACCGGCTGAAGTCCGTGAAATGGCTTATCGGCGGCAAGATTATCTCGGCCTGGGTGCTTACCCTTCCCGTCTGCGCCATCGGCAGCGCGCTCCTGACCATGCTGACCCGCCTGTTTTGATTCTCGATTTTGATGTTTGATTTCAGCCAAGGAATGTTTAGTATCAAGTTTCAATAAAAGGAGGAATTATCATGGCACGCATTGATTTTGGCGGGGTCAAGGAAACCGTAGTAACGCGCAAAGAGTTCCCCATGGCCAGAGCCCGGCGCGTCCTGCACAACGAAACCATTGCGGTAATCGGCTACGGCGTCCAGGGCCCGGCCCAGTCGCTCAACTTGGCCCCGCGCGACTGGGAGAGAGCCCGCCGCGACGGCTGGGTTCCCGGCAAAACGCTCTTTGATATCGCGGAAGCCGTCCGGCGCGGGACCATTATCCAGATGCTCGTCTCCGATGCCGCGCAAAAGCAAATCTGGCCGCTGGTTAAACAGAACCTGAAGCCCGGCGACGCGCTCTATTTCTCGCATGGTTTCTCGATTGTCTTCCGTGACCAGACCAGGGTGATTCCGCCCAGGAACGTGGATGTCATCATGGTGGCGCCCAAGGGCTCGGGCACTTCCGTGCGCCGCAACTTCCTTTCGGGCGCGGGCATCAATTCCAGCTTTGCGGTCTTCCAGGACGCCACCGGGCGCGCCCGCAACCGCTGCATCGCCGTCGGCATCGGCATCGGGTCCGGCTACCTCTTTCCGACCACCTTTGAGCACGAAGTGCTCAGCGACCTCACCGGCGAGCGCGGAATACTGATGGGCGCGCTGGCCGGCGTGATGGAAGCGCAGTACGACGTGCTGCGCCAGCGTGGCCACACCCCCAGCGAGGCCTTCAATGAAACGGTCGAGGAGTTGACCCAGAGTCTGATCCGGCTGGTGGATGAGAACGGCATGGATTGGATGTTTTCCAATTGCTCGGCCACGGCCCAGCGCGGCGCGCTGGATTGGAAGCCGCGCTTCAAGGCGGCCACCCTGCCGGTTTTCAAACGCCTGTATAATTCGGTCAAGTCCGGCAAGGAAACCAGCCGCGTAATTTCCGCCTGCGGCAAACCCGATTATCAGCGTAGCCTGGCTCGGGAATTAAACGCCTTGGGAAATTCAGAAATGTGGCGCGCGGGCAAAGCCGTGCGCGCCTTGCGCCCTAAGGAAGCAGCGCGGGTAATTGCCCGCGGCACGAAGGGCGTGGTCGGCCGCAAGGCCTGAGAAGCGCCCCTGCCGATCTGAATTAGGCGGCAGGAACGGCAACTGTTTCACCTCTCCCTCGGGAGAGGTCGATCCCGCGTAACGGGATCGGGTGAGGGGCAACCACCAGACACCCCTCACCCTACCCTCTCCCAAGGGAGAGGGAATAACATTAAAA
>JACPGN010000224.1 GCA_016182435.1 Lentisphaerota bacterium
AAGCAGCAGAACGGTGAACAAGCATAAGGTGCTGCGCAGCAGCAAGAGCAAAAATGTTTGGCCGCCGCGGGGTTGAAAGAGGGACAATAGCGCGATGCCCAACGCAAATGGTTCCAGCATCAGCAATCGGGTGGCCAGGAACCTGGGCGGAATACGGCTCAAGGCCGCGAGGCCGAGCAGCACAAAGGCGATTGCCGCAAACCCGCCCAGTCCCGTTTTATCGGGACGTGGAAAGAGAATTACGGCCAGCAGTAACACTAAGGCGCCGGCGAGCTTGAAGCCTGCCGGGCAGCGGTGCACCGCGCTGTTTAACCGGCTATAGCGGTCTATGAAATCATGATGCATGGGGTGCTTTCGGCGTCAGGCTGCGCGCCAGTAAAAAGGCAAAGCCGAACATCAATATTGTGCCGATTCCCCCGGCCAAGGCGGTCGCTTTTGTCGGCGAACTGATGCCCGGAATTGCGTAGTCGGGTAGGGGCGCCGGCGCCATATTTTCGTTGACGGCTTTGTGTTCGAACTGCTGGACTTGAGCAACATATTCCAGGCCATCCGGTCGGCGGGAAGCGAAGGGCGCGACAAAAACCGCCAAGCCCACGGCAATCAGCAGGCCGAAAGCCAACTGTTCCCAAAGACGCCGGCCATTGCTGAAAGTGTTCGCCGCCAGCAGTTCCGGCCTGGTCCGCGCCACGGCGATAAGCACCAGCGCGGTGATTAACGCTTCGCCGATGCCGATGAGCAGGTGAATACTGACCATGACGGGAAAAACAAGAGTCCAGGCCACAGTCCGGGAAAACGCCAATTGCGCCGCACAACTGCCGGCGGCCAGCACCACCGAGCACCAGGCCGCAAAGGTGGCGGCCAGCATTTGACCGCGCAATCCCGGCGCTAAGCGGCGAACCAGCCAGTAGATGCCATATCCGCCGATGGTTCCCACGATGGCCATGTTGAAAATGTTGGCGCCCAGCGCCAGGATGCCGCCATCGGCAAAAACTAAGGCCTGAATAATCAAGACGCAGGTAATTACCAGGACGGCCGCGCTCGGGCCTACCAGGGTAGCGGCCAGGACCCCGCCCAGCAAATGACCAGAAGTGCCGCCGGCCACCGGGAAATTAAGCATTTGCGCGGCGAAAACAAAGGCCGCCGTAAGCCCGATCAACGGCGCCCGCCGCGGCGGCAGGCTGTGTTGGGCGATCCGCACGGCCAGCGCCAAGCCGCTGACCGCGAGAACCCCGCTGAGCGCGAGGGTCTTGGCGTCCAGAAAACCATCAGGAATATGCATGCGACGTGGGTATTAGTGTAGTGAGTCTAATGTTTCTTTACATTCATTCCAAAGCTGTCATTCCCGCGCAAGCGGGAATCCAGATTAGAAAGAATGGATTCCGGGTCTCCTCCACAGGCGGATCCGCCAGAGGCGGAAAGCCCGGAATGACAATCAAAGCAAATTGATTTATGACTCACAACATTAGGCCCCGGGCGCGGCCGGGTTTGGTTTAGGCGCGAACTCTTCGCAGGTGTCCGTGGCTTCTACTTCCCGATTGGACCGGCCGCAACGCTGGAGAAACGGGTTGACGATGTAATGAGCGCAATGGCGGCAAAGCCGGCCGACCGTTGCAAGCACTTCCTCCTCGCCAAACACCTTGCTCGGCCGCGGCAGGTCCCGGTGTGAAAAGCCGGGAATGGATGTCTTAACCTTAAATGGAACCGCCGCCTCGTCGGGAAAGACGTGGCCGCAGGCCCCGCAGGCAAGCTTTTCGCCCACGCGCTTAAACCCATCGAAGACGCTCTCGCGCTTGAGGAGCGTCTCCTGACCGCACTCCCGGCAGCTAATTTCAATGCCCCGCGTCGTAGTCGGTTGTTCTGTTTTGGCCATAGGCCAACAGACTGGGGAAAAGGATTATGCTTGTCAAGAATAGAGACGCCGCTAGTGCGGACCGCTTAAGGGTTCCTGATCTCGGCCTGGAATTTGACAATGGCGGGATGATCCCAGCCGACCAGCGCCGCGGCGGCCGCCAGGGCCTGTTGCGCTTTTTCTGTTTGTCCCTGCGCCTGGCGCAGAATTGCCAGCGCAAACCAGGCCTGAGCGTGCCGCTTATCCAGGGCGATCACCTGCTCGTAGAGAGCTTGCGCTTCGGTTTTCCGGTTCAGGCATTCCAGCGTTATTCCGGCATTGAAGAGCGCGTCCGTTCGCTCGGGCTGGATTGCCAGCGCGTGTTGGAAAGCGTCCAGGGCCGCGGCATATTTTTTCTCCAGGAAGAACGCGTTGCCGAGCGCAAAGGAGGCCTCGGCTGAATCCGGCTGGAGATCTCTGGCCTGTTGCGCGTAAGCAAGGGCCTTGTCACTGTCGCCTTGTCGCTGCCAGTAGGCCGATTGATTGAGCGCATCAGCCAAAGTAGTGTCCGGCAGAGCATGGGGCAGAACGGCCAGCAGCGCGCCGCCCCAGCCAATGAGCAGATGTCGCCAGTCCCGATGAATCGGGATGTGGAACAGCCCCGGCAGAGCGGCCAGCGTGCCGCCGGCGGCCGGCAGCAAGAGTACAGCCAGCGGCAGACGGTAGCGCGTCGTCACAAAAGTGATGAGCACCCCAGCCGCGCAACAAAGCGTAATGATCCAGGAGCCCGGTGATGAACGGGTGCATTGCCGGAACCCGTAACCGGCGCAGGCTAACAGCCAGATCAGGCCAAAGCTGACTTGGGCGAGTTTTAATGATGGCACTGCCGCGGGCAGCAAGCGGCACAAGCCCGTGTCGTCAAATTCGCGGATGCTGAGAAGCCGCTGGACTTTGCGCGCCAGCAATTGCAAGGCCTGCGCCGGGTGCTCCCTCCAGAACCGGCGGGCCCGGTCCTGCCAGAAGCGGTCAGCCTGCGCCAAAGTGAGCGGTCGGCCGATGGCGCGCGAGGTCAGGCGCGCGGCGTCGCGCGTCATTTCTTCGGCGCTTAAGCGGATGCCGGGCAGGGCGGTGCCATAGCCTTTACTTGCCGGGTTGTTGCCCATATAGAGATTCAGCCCGGTATGGGCGGAAACTGGGATCCATTCACCACTCACGCGGAAATTATGGATGAGCGAAGGCAATAGGCAGGCGTAACCCAAGCCGAGAACGAGGGCAGCCTGAAGGAGGCGCCGGAAAACGGACGACGGCCTGCCCTGCGAAGCCTTGGCGAAGCAGGGACGACGGACAACAGACGTTGAACGGCAAATGGCAGAAGGCGGGATGAGCGACCTGTCCATCGGACTGAGTACTATCCAAAGAGCAACGATCGGGATCGCCAGCCAGAAGAAACCCAGAATCTGGCCGCCGACTCCGAGGATCAATCCCGTGGCGCCGGCCGTGATCCAAGTCCATTGCTCACGCCACCGATCGAGGCACGTAGCGGCTAAGGCTGTCCAGAAAAGGCCTAAGGCGACCGGCATGGTGACCAGCGAATAAGTGGCTGCCGGACCCAGCAGGGCAAAGCCTGATGCGGCTATGATAGCGGCGGCCTGGCCATAGCGGCGCTGCGTCAAACCGAAAATCAAGCGGGCGGTGAGCCCATCCAGCAGGGCTTGGAAAATGGCCGCTGCGGCGAGGTTGGCGCCGCCCAGCAGCTTATAGAGGCCGGCGAGCAGATAAGGATAAAGCGGCATGAAAGTAAAAACGCTCTCTACGTTCTGGCCACTGGCCAGGCGGCTGGCTACGCTATGATACAGGCCGCGGTCGCCGCCCAGCGGGGAAAAAAAAGGCGAGGAAATAAGTTCGTTCAGGCAGGCCAGGCGCAGGGCGACCGCCATTACACTCGGCAACCAGGGCAGAAAATGAGCCAGGCGCCGCCCACCCGCAATGCTACGCATAGCGTTGTAGGCGGGCGGGCTGGGCTGGGAAGTTAGCCCGGGTTGTGTAACATCAGGACTCATAAGCGCGTGGCCGAAATATACCAAGCGGGCATAAAGATACACGTCTATTTCTTGTTCGCTGCTTGTGCTATAACCTGGATATTGCGATTTTCGCGCAACTTTCAGGTCATATAATCAGGCGCGCGGAACGACTAATGGGTAGAGAAGCACAACGCGGGGAGTGCGCCATGAATGCCTCTGACCTGCGCGGGCAATTGGAACAGCACCACGCGGCAAGCTATGGCTGGGCTATGAGTTGTTGCGCGCATAATCCGGAGGAGGCCGCAGACGTGTTGCAAAGCGCCTATTTGAAGATTCTGCAGGGCCGCGCCCGGTTCAGCGGCCGCTCGGCGTTCAAGACGTGGCTGTTCACGGTTATCCGGCGCACGGCCGCCGACCAGCGCCGGCGCCATTGGCTGCGTCGGGTGCTGCTGGAACGGTTCGCGCGCGAGCAAGAACCAGCAGCCCTGCCTACCGGCGCCGATAAGGCTTCGGAGCGTGGGGAGCTTTGGAAGCTGTTGCGCGCGGCGCTGGAGCGGTTACCGAATGGTTCAAACTATCAGGCTATTTCAATGAACACCAATGAACGTGAAGCACCCCGCGGCAAGCCGCGGGGCAACCTGCTCCGCCGAAGTAGTTCTGGCTACGCAGGTCGAGTCTTTGCGGAACCCTGCGAAGCCAAGGACGCCATCTTGTCCTCCATAGCCGCATCGGCGACGGAGGATCCTCTCTGTGGCAGGCCGCAGGGCTTCCTGGCGAAGAAGGGTGATGATCGGCTGCGTTCCCTCTTTCAGGAGCTTAAGTCTCGGGATCTCCAGGATACGCCGTCTTTCGACGGTCTCTGTAATGCGGCGGCGCGCCGCGAGCGGGTTCAGTTTTTTACGCCCGGATTGAGGCTGGCCATGGCGGCTGTCGCGCTGATCATGGTGGCAACGTCGCTGACCGTGTACCAGGTGAAAACACGCCAAGCCGCGGCAGAGGCTCACCAATGGGCGGCGCTCGCTGACTGGCAAGCCGCCACCGATGGATTATTGGCCGAGGCCAGTACGCCGTGGGGAAATCAGGTCGGCACTTCCTTAGCGGCATGGCTGGATGAGAGTTGGCCTAATACGAGATCACTAACAATACCCGAAAATGAAAGGAGGGGTTATGAACAGGAAAGTTGAAATGATTGTTGCGGTCGTCTGCTTTGCCAGCGCCGCCACCTGGGCCCAGATGCCCCCCGGTGGAAGCATGGGTGGACGGAATTCGTTCTCCCCCGGGCAAGGCGCGGGGCAGGGCCTGCCCGAGACATCTCGGGTCGGCCAGGGCGATCCCATGCTGGAGAACTTTTTCCCGCCGGAACTGGTTATGCAGAACCAGAAAGCCATCGGGCTGAAGGAGGACCAGCAAACCGCCATCCGAGCCGAAATGCAGAAGACAATGGCCCGTTTCACCGACCTGCAATGGCAGCAGAGCGCGGAAAACGAAACTTTTGCCGAACTGGTCAAGGCCGAGCGCCCGGACGAAGGCAAGGTGCTGGCGCAACTGGATAAACTCCTGACCATCGAGAGCGAGATTAAACGCCTGCGCTTTGCGATGATGCTCAAAGTGAAGAATGCGCTCACCGCTGAGCAGCAAACCAAGCTCCGTGAGCTTATGCGGGCGAAGCGGCCATCATCCGGCATGGGCTTCCAGGGCCGTTCTCCGCAGGGGCAGGGGCAGGGCCAGGGTCGGTCGGCTCCAATGCATCGGCCATCGCCCGGCTCGCCGGAACAGGGCGCGGAAAAGTTCGAGGGCTTTGAAAATCCCTGAATAGCGCGTTGCGCGCCATAAAAAGCAATGTGGCCGCGCCTAAGGGCGCGGCCACCTGCTCGCCTCCAAGTTACTCGACGCGGTCGAGTGTGATGCCTCAGCCATCTGAGGGCTGATTGTCATTCCCGACCTGATCGGGAATCCAGAAAAATCCCTGGCCTGTGGCCGGGCAGGCAATGCTGGATTCCCGCTTTCGCGGGAATGACAGCGTTGATGTTCACAACCTACCCTCAAGGCCTTACGGTCGAGTTACCACTGGGCATTGACAATCGGCAGC
Organism: Lentisphaerota bacterium; assembly: GCA_016182435.1. Next base: position 5,939 of record JACPGN010000224.1, read on the forward strand.
ACGCGGAGCAAGACGTTTTCCCGGCCCCAGATGATATTTAGCGCTCCGATCTGCAGACCGACAAGCTTGACCGCGTAGTTAATCGCGCCGAGCTGCAGGCCCTTGACGTCATTGGCGACGTTGATGCCCAGCCACTGGAAGCCGTCCAATTTCTCAGTCCAGTTAATCAGTCCGCCCTGGTAGGAGACGTCGGCCGAGGCATGATTCGCCAGGCCATGTTGACCGCCGGCTACCGGGCCCCCCGCGCAATTAAGCAAGCCGGCCTGACATCCGTCCACGTTGCCGCCGGCCCAATTAAGCACGCCGAATTCTTCGCCGGAGACGTTGCCGCCAACCAGGTTCACGAGCCCGAAATCATAACCGGACAAGTTGCCTTGAGTCCAGTTGATCAGTCCGACTTGCTCGCCGGACAGATTGCCGCCGATCAAGTTTACCGCCGCTACCGCTCCACCGGCGACATTGCCGACATCAAAGTTAAGGACCCCCAACTGTCCGCCATGCACATTGCCGCCGACTATGTTAACGACGCCCAGTTGCATTCCTTTCTGATCGGCGTTGGCCTGGTTGACCAGACCAAGATCAAAACCGGATACGCTTTGATTGGCCCCATAAATCAGGTTAAGGCGCAAGCCATTAACGGGTTTATTAAATAATGGCAAATAACGTTTCATTTCCTGATCCTCCCTTATAATGCATGATTTGAGACCACTTCCCCGTTTGCTTGCCAGGCCTTCATCATCAGCGCCGCAGCGGCATCACCTCCTTTAGAAACTATGGCCTGATTCTTGCCTAGGCCCGGGTTTTGTCAACAAAAAACAAAGGAAAAAGTAATGCCTCAGTCTTAAGGGGGCATTAGGTAGGGCGCGTTCGCCGAACGCGCCGCGGACGGCTCGGCGAGCCGTCCCTTCCACCCTGGCGGATCCGCCTGCCGGCGGAACCTTCACGCGGCCACCTCGTAACTGACCAATAACGAAAAAACAAAGAGTTCACCATTGTAGTGGTAGAACGATCCGGCTCAGCGGCCGCGAGCTTCGCGAGCGGTACGCTGAAGCCGTTTGTTCGGTTGTTCCGGTTTCTCGTATTTCAGAACTTTTCTCTTGCCGTTCTTGGTCATGATCTTGGCGATCAAAAGATTATTCTTTTTGCCTTCTGAATACGCTTTCGCAACGGCTCGGGCAACATGTTCACGTTTAAACAATGTGGCTTGGCCGATCGACATGCCATAACCATCGCCCGACACATCGAGCCAGAGTCGCCAGCGACCGGCGCTACCGATGTCGGAGAAGACGACATAACGCACCGGGTTACGCACGTCGGCAATACTACGTGCCAGTTCATGTTTCCATTCCGGCGAGAGTTCTTCGTCGTCTTTCGATATCTCATCGGGTTTATGTTTCTTGCTCATTTTCCGTTACCGAATGGCGCGGATGCGCTGGTTATGCGTTTGACTAACTACCATTTTTCCGGCCTCTCACAACTTGTAACTATATCCTGAACCTTATTTTCTGCGTTAAGGATAAAAAACACTTGCTGAATTACCGCTTCGCGCTTCGAAACATTTCCTAAGTATTCACCCCTACTACACATTAGGAAATCAAACTTCGGACCATTTAACGTGAAACCACCTGTTTTCTCCGTATAAAGCCTTTCATTCCTTTTCAAATTGCACTGAAAATCGGCACGGCGCATGCGCTCCTGCACCTCAACAAGCGCTGTGCCGATAGGAATGTATTCTTTCATGATCGCAGAGTTTTTTTCTGGATCAAAGGTCAGGGGCAAGACTTGATTCGCCCTGCATCCGACCAACATCACAATCAAACTAGCGATTAGTTTCAAACGCATAACCATTGATTATTTTGCCTTTTTTCCGTGATATCATGAGATTAAACCGCGAAACGTGGTCATTATTCCGGGTTCATTTTACCCGTTTACAAGAAGATGCTATGATTGGAACAACGGTAAGACAAGGAAAAACCGAGAGGTTACTTTGTTCTCGGAGTAATAGCTTGACTGCCTGCCGGGCAATATCAATGCGCTCAGCCGGCGTGGCCCAGAAAGGAATTAGGCCTTCGGCAACTAATAACTGTAGCCGGCCCCCGCCTTGCGGGGCAAGCTCGGTGCCTGCCACGCTTTAGCGTGGAGGCCGGTCCGGGGTCGGCGACCCCGGCTACAACATTGTCATGTCAAAGGCAGACCCGCCTCAGGCGGGAAATTCCTAGACATTTAATTAGGCGGCCAAAGGCGGCAACTAATAACTGTAGCCGGCCCCCGCCTTGCGGGGCAAGCT
>JACPGN010000213.1 GCA_016182435.1 Lentisphaerota bacterium
AGAGCCAGTCATGATCCTGCCAGAACTGGTACTCATAGGGCCAATCATCTTTGCGTAAGGTGATCAGCTTACGGAAGTATTGTCTCTGCGATTCCATGCGCTTGATCTGGTCGGGATATTGTTGTCTGGCCTGAATCGCGGTAAAGAGCGTTTGGCCCAGTGCGGCGGCTTGCTCCAGATCGGCCGGTTTCAGCGGATTCCTGGCGTCTACGCCGCCCACCCACTGCGCGCCTACGACATTCGCGTAATGCTTCAGGTAAGCCTGAACCTCCGCTCCGTCTCCGCCGCCATGGGTAGTTACCGCCGCCACGTATTTACCGATCAGGCGCATACAGTGCACAAAATGGCTGGAGCGGTCCAGCACCGCCTTCAGTTGGGCGGACACCTGGTTGAGGTAAACCGGGGAAGCCAGGACCAGCCCATCGGCGGCAAGCGCCTTGGCCAGAATGGTCGCGGCGTCATCGTGATGAACGCATCCCGCTTTGCGATGGCACACTTCGCAAGCCCGGCAGAACTCAAGGTGGGCTTCGCTTAAATCCGCCATTTCCACCGCGGCGCCTTTCGCTTTAGCCGCTTTGAGCACTTCCTCGGCCAAGACTTTCGTCTGGCTCTTTTTACCCCGCGGACTTCCGCAAATAGCCAAAATTTTCATGAGGCTTATCTGAATTAGGCCTTCGGCGACTAAAAACTGTAGCCGGCCTCGCTGAGGCCGGTCCGGGGTCAGCGACCCCGGCTACAACATTGAAATTCCTACGCTTCAAGTTGGGCGATCATTGCGCGCAAAGAATCGCTCAATTTAGAACTCAGCAATTTATTTAACGCCGGTCTATTCACTCCAGCATCTTCACCAGCATCGCGGCAAATTCGCGGGCGGCCGGCGGGCCGGTGGCGGTAAGCAGCCGGCCATCCTGCACAACATCACGGCTGACTAACTGGGCGCCTTTGGCCGCCAACTGGTCCTGAATCGTCGGAAACCCCGTGGCTTGCTTGCCCTTCAGTACGCCCGCATTGGCCAGCGTAACCGGCGCAATGCAGATCGCCGCCAGCACTTTGCCCTGCTCCACGGCCGCCTTGGCCAACGCGTGCGCGGCGGCATTCTTGAAGAACACGGCAGCCCCTGAGCCGCCGATAAACACAACGGCGTCATAATCCTCGACCTTGCAGTCCGCAATTTGCCGCTCGGCGGTCACGGTTTTGCCGAACATGCTTGTGGCCGCGCCTTTCACCGAGCTGGCTATGGTCACGGCGGCGCCGCACTGCCGCAGCCGGTTATAAGGCTCGAAAAACTCCTCGTCGCGGAAATCCGTAGCCGCAATTATCCTTAACACCTTCTTGCCTTTCAGGTCCGGCATGGCTTCCTCCTTTCCGCAGAGCGGCTCGGCCCAAGCCGCGAGCGCGATTAACGCGAGCGTAATCCATCGGCGCATAGCTTGCTTACTCCGCCACCGGTACATAACGGCCGCACTGTCCTTGCGACGATAAATATGCCGGTAATTGCCCAGCCTGTCAACCTGTTTAAGGTTGCGCATTGGAACGGACAGGTACATCGTGATCTCTGAGGTCAAGGTCAAGGTGGTGAGCCATATTTGGGCCGCAATGGGCCGATTATGGGCCGCAATGAAGCGATTATGAAACGGTTGGAAACGGTTTCTTCTGGCATCTAATGGGAACCACCAAGGCATAGGGATTTATCCCGTGCAGCCTATAACCGAGGCGGTCTGTTCACACTTTGGAAAGTGTGAACAGGCCTATCCCGCGTTGCTTGAGGCTGACACATTTTCCGAGGCCTTCCAGAATTATCACGGCAAAACCAGGTACCAGGGGCCGGCGGGGAGGTAAAAGGCGGTGGAGAGCATGAAGAACCAATTGCCGGAGGAGTCCATCATGGCCGGATCGGCCTTGCGGTCGCCATCGAAATCGCCGGCGACGGGCTTGCCGGCCTGCCCGAGCTCGGCCAGGGTCACCCCGAAGTTGAACGGTCCGCGCTTAGTATAAAAGTCGGTGGAGGGCCAAACC
>JACPGN010000214.1 GCA_016182435.1 Lentisphaerota bacterium
CCCGTGGTGACCTCAAGCCATGCGGCGGATCATTTCCTGCGGCCGGTTATCGCCTTGGGCATAGCACCGGCCAGCGCGGCGGCGCCGCTCTTGCCCTGGCCGGAAGCACAGCGGGAGCAAGCTCGGCATTGGCTGAAGAGCCAAGGGCTGAAGGCCGAGGTTATCAGCCTCCATCCGGGCAGCGGCAGTCCCCGAAAAAACTGGCCAATCGAAAAGTTTGTCAGCCTGGCCGATCAGGTGCGGCGCGCCTTTTCTGTTCAGCCGATCTTCATTCTGGGTGAAGCCGAGACGCAGGCAGCCCGGGCCTTGGCGCCGCTGGTGCAGACTTACCCCATGTTGATTAACCGGTCTTTGAAGGAGGTGGCTTCGGTCCTCGCGGTCAGTCGGGGCTATGTCGGCAACGATTCCGGGATTACGCATCTGGCCGCCGCATTGGGGATTCCGGTCGTGGCGCTCTTTGGGGCTACTGCGGCCGATGTGTGGGGCCCGCGGGGCGCGAACGTTGTCATTCTGCAGGGCCATCCGCCAACTGCCGAGGCGTTGGCCGCCATCGCGCCGGCGGCCGTTCTGCAGGCGCTGACGCATTCCATGGCGAAGTAAAGACTGCGGAACGTCAGCGGCGCGGCGTAGCCGCGCACGCTGAAAGGCCTGGCTGACTCTTCTTTAATCTTCCAATTCCAGAGCAAATGTAAAATTCGCCATTTACGACCGGTTTGCCGGCATATCCCCTCCGGTGCTTTTGTTCCAATTGCCGCACTTTCAGCCGGTGAATTGCCAAGCGGAGGGCTTCGCGGGCAAAGGCCGAGCGGGTGGTTTTTGTTTCTTTGACGACGCGGTCAACTGTTTTGACGAGATCATCATCCAAGGTCATTTGTATGGTTCTCATAACGACAGTGCTGAGGATCGGCGAGCTTGCGAGCCGTCTCCTCGGACACTTGGTTCGGTCTTCATCTCTGCGCGCCATTCACGCCGCGCTTCGCGGCGATAGGCTGAATTTGCCGGCTCGCCGTTTTTTCAGGATGCCTTCTTGATCTCCTCCCGAACCACTCGGCGAAGGAGTTTCTCCAGAGACTGATCCTGATGCTTGGTGTGCGCGCGGAGGGCGTCGTTGAGCATGGTCTGGTAGTTGCCGCCGCCTTGTGCCTCGACCTTGGCGCGGAACCAATCCACGATGTCGCGATCCAGACGGATCGTGATGCGGACCTTCCTTGCCGAGGCCGGCACGACAGCCCCGCGTCGCGCCCTGCTGAAATCATAGTTCGCTTTCATACTGTCGTGCCATAGTATGCACGTTCGTATGTACACGTCAATCATCTTTTCCGGCGAACGCCCTGGCTCATCCTCGAGGGTGCCGCCGCGGCACCCGAGTAGGGTGAAGCCGCTTTCCATTGTTTTTTAGGGAATTTCCACTGTGAAAGCCCTTCCCTTTGGATGGAGTTCTATTCTGGTTCCTGTTTCTTGCGTGATCGTCCAGAGGATTTCTCGGACTGTCGCATCTGTCACTGAAAGGCTGACGCGTGCCGTGTGGTTTCCGGTTTCCGAGCGGTCGAGAAGTCCGCCTCTCACGCCGTTGTTGTCGGAGAGATCGGAGAGCACCGACGAGATGGTCTGGTTGTTGTAGTTCCGGGTGAGCTTGATCTCTCTGATCATCCGGGCGCGCCATCCAGGTCCGGCCAGGAAGTCATCCGGTGGTCTGATGGATGAGGTGGCGCATCCGGTCAAGATGAGCAATGCAGCCAGGGTTGTGACGTGCCATTTCATCTTAAAAGCCAACCATTGAATGACAGATTCTTTTGACCTGATAAGTTGATCTTGAGGCTTTAATCGGTCAATTTGGCCGCTGTAATTATCAGGGTGTTAAAAGAGATGATAGGAGTCGCCGGAAAGCGTTACAGGTGCTTCTTCAGGAACTCAATGACGTCTGTCCAGTAGGCGCCGATCTTGAAGAACAGCTCGTGTCCATCGTCCCTGTAGGGCGGGTAGACAATCAACTTTGGCGTGTTGCCCGCCTCGGTCAGCGCGGCCGACATACGCCGCATGCCCTCAACGGTGTTCTGGCCCATCGTCGTCCGCGAGCCGGTATCGTTCTCGGCAACGAGGAGCAGGACCGGAACACGGATCTTGACCGCATCATCGAACGTGAAACCGCTTCCGGGCGGCGGTATGGCGCTGGCCATGATTATCGCCGCCTTGATCGGGGCGCCCCGCGCGGCGGCTATGAAGGTGAGCGCGCCCCCCCGGGAAAAACCGGCCATGGCGACCCGGTTGCGGTCAACATAGTCGAGCCCCAGAAGGTAATCAAGCCCGGCTTGCACGTCATCGGGATGACCGGCCATCGAGCGCGTCGGGCGGCGGATGGGGGCGAATCCAACAAAGCCTGCCGCGGCTAAGGCCGCACAGGTCTCCTTCGGAGCGCCGCCAATGATGTCGCCGACCCCGCCATGATTGTACACCACCGCCGGGAACGCCCCGGCGCCGGAGGGGCGGCATAGGTAGCCCTTGAGGGTTTCCGGCGTGGTTGTGTAGACCACTTCCTTGCGGCGCGCGCTCGACACACCCCAACGCCGGTATCTTCCGGCGTAACCCCGCTGGGTAAGACTCCCGGAATCGCGACATCGTGAACATCTCCAAGGTTACCGAGTGCGTGGCCGGGAAAACTGGTCAACTCCGCCTTTTTTTTCAGCAAGCGGTTTCGGCCGGCGGGCACATACAGGCCTCGATTCTGGCATGGCAACGCGGGCAGGTTGCCACATTCGCGCCGGCTTCAAATCCCTTTGCCTCAGCAGGCCCAAGGATCACGAAGTTCACCCTTTCTACTCCAATCGCCACCGAAATCAAGTTCTGCCCTTTTATGGCTTCCTCCGGCGCGCACAGGCAGAAACGAGCGGGCCCCAGGCAAGCGCACTCCCAGCGAGCGGGAACGTGGAGGTCGAGAGCAGGCGTTGGACCGGGAACTACCGAAACCTCGACAGCCTTGCCAATCCCCGGACGCAGGACCGGTTCGCCGCCGTAGTGGAACCAGACCTCGCGGTTCCCGCACCGTTCGACCCCTGCATGAATGTCCTGCTTCAACGCTGCGCGGGCCAGCTCGTTGCGAAACAGGCGCGTGCGCAGGTCCGCCGGGAAGACCCTGGCGTCTCCCAGGGCAATGTCCTCTTTGGCGGCGGTGGTCTTCTCCGTGAGCGCAATTGTCCGCTCGGTCAGATCTGTGATTGTCGCGGGGGGATTGCAGTCCCCCGTGAACTTATGCAGCACGATCTGTTCGCCAATCGCCGCCGACCATTTCCGCGGAATCCCTTCCGGCCCATCGAGGATGCCGAGCAGGGCGCCTAAAGTCGCCCCCGTACAATCCGTGTCATATCCGCAATTCACTGCCTTGCAGAGCCGGTCCCCGAAGTCCCGGCCATAGAGCCACCCTATAATGGTGAAGCCATGATTGGGCACCGCATTGCAGGGCTGGATATGACCAAACCGGCTGGCGATTCTTTCCCGCGCTTCGCCCCACGTTTTCCCGTTCTGGTGGCTCCAGGCTGCTTCGCGAATTGAGCGCGCCACATGGCTTGACAAAGGAATCATGTTAAGCCCGATTTGGATCAGGATCGCGGGGTCGTTTTCAACGAATGCGGCCGATTGGAGGGCCGCCCAGAACATCTCCCCGTACATTCCTTCGCCGCCGGCGTGGTCCAGCGCGGAATCCTTCCAGGCCATCCGCGCCGCCGCTTGAGGATCGCCGGGGTGCAGACAGGCCCAGATTTCGCTACGGATGGGAGAGCCCATTTCATCAACAAAGTAGTTCTCGAAGCAGCCGGCCACGGGAGGGCGCAGGCCGCGTTCGAAGTTACGCATGCAGAACCCATATTCGTTCCACGGGTAACGAGATGCATACTGGTTCCAGTACGCG
>JACPGN010000207.1 GCA_016182435.1 Lentisphaerota bacterium
AAACTGCGGGTGATTGCCCATATTGATAACCTGTTGAAAGGCCAGGCCGGCTCGGCCTTGCAGAACATGAATTTGCTCTTTGGCCTGAGCGAGAAAACCGGTCTGGACCAGCCGGGGAAGTTCCCGTAGCCTTAGACCCTTTCCCGTTAAGATACACGTTTTTGCGTGTATCTTTGAATAAGAATATCCAATATCCAACACTCAATAACCAATGCTGAAAAAAGGAAACAAAAACACCCTTCCATGTTGTCTGCGATTCTCTTAACTTGGTTATTGGATATTCCTTGTTGAATATTGGATATTGTGTTGGATAATGGGTTGCGGGCATAGCCCGCATTGGAAAGAAAAAGCTAAAATCGCAAAATCCTCCTACCATCTCTCCGGCATTGCCGGCGCCGGGATGAATGCCTTGGCCCAGGTCCTGCTGGCGCAAGGCTGCCGCGTCTCCGGCTCGGACCGCCATCTGGATTCCGGTCGGACGCTGGAGGTGCTGGAGAAACTGCGCGCTTCCGGCGTTACCCTCACGCCCCAGGATGGCAGTGGCGTGACCGCCGGTCTGACCGGTCTCGTGATCAGCGCCGCTATTGAGGCGGATAATCCCGATATTGCCGCGGCGCGGCAATGGCGTGTTCCCGTGTTCCAGCGGGCCGAATGCCTCGCGCGCCTGACGAATGCGCGAAGGTGCATAGCGGTCACCGGCACCTCCGGCAAGACGACGGTAACGAGCAAGACCCCACCGTGGTTAATGGCGGCGCGCTACTTGACTGGGTGAACGCTCAGCGCATCGGGAACGTGCGCGCGGGCCGCGCGGATGTCTGGGTGGTAGAAGTTGATGAAAGCGACCGCTCGCTCTTGCGCTTTCACCCGCACTGGGCGGTGATCACCAACATGTCGCAGGATCATTTCGCGTTTGCCGAGGTTCAGCATTTATTTAAAGCCTTTGCCCACCAGGTTAAACGGGGGGTGGTGGGCTGTTACGGTCCCGGCACGGATGAAGAAGCCCGGAACGCGCTTAAACCCGATCTTTCCGTTGCGGGCATCCATTTTGCGTATCGAGGCGTTGATTTCAAACTGCCGCTCCTGGGACGGCATAACGCTGAGAATGCCTTGCAGGCCGTGTTGCTCGGCGAGCGCTTAGGCTATGCCTTGCCGAACATCAGTCGAGCCCTGGCGGGATTTCGCGGCATTCAGCGGCGTTTGGAGCGCGTCGGGACGCAGCGCGGCATCACGGTGATTGACGATTATGCCCACAACCCGGCTAAAATCGCGGCGGCTTATTCCGCGGTCGCGCTTTTTTTCAGGCGAGTGCTGGCCGTATGGCGACCGCACGGGTTTGCGCCGCTGGCTTTGATGCTGAGCGAACTCGTCCAAACTTTTTGCGCTCAGGCGCGGCCTTTGGACCGTGTTTTCATTCTGCCGGTCTATTTTGCCGGCGGCACAACCCAGCGGACCGTTACCTCGGAAACCCTGGTGAGCGCATTGACTCAGTGCGGCGTGCGCGCGGAACTGGCGGCAACCTACGAAGATTTGCTGGCGCGCTTAAAAGCTGAGGCGCAACCGGGCGATGTGGCCCTATGGATGGGGGCGCGTGACCCGGATATTGGCGTTTACGCTCGCCGCTTCCTGGCGGAGCTTGGCTAATTCCTCGTGCGCTGTGCGGCCGGCGCCGGCCGAATAGCCCAGGAAGATCAGTCCGCCCAACAGGCTCCAGGCCACGGAAATCAGGTAAAACATGAGCGATAAGGGCAGCGACTGAGTGCTGCCGATGCCCAGTGCGCTGAAAAGGGCCACGGCCAGACCCTCGCGAATGCCCAGACTGCCGGGCGTGATGGGCAAAGCCGCGATGGCCATAATCATCGGTATGACGGTAAGGTAAGCAATCAGCCCCAGGTGGACCTGCAGACTCCGGCCCAGGCAGTAACATTCCACGGTTATTAACAGGTGAATAGCCAGCGAGAGCAGCAACGTCTTGAGCAGCACGCTTTTTTTCCGGCGATATAGAAGAATGGAAATCAGCGTGCGCCGGATGATAGGCCCTACGACCTTATGGTTGGTGAGGCGCCGAAACATCCGCCAATGCTGAAAACGATGGGCGTTAAACAGGGCCGCCAGGCCGACGGCGGTCAGTACGTTCATGCCCACCACCAGCAGGGCCGGTATATGGGTAACCCAGTGGCTGATATAAAACGAGGCGCGCGAGATCAGCATGACCAGCGTAAGCAAGTCGAGCAAAACCAGGCCAATCACACGGTCAATCAACACGGTGGCCACAGCTTCGGTTTTCATGTGGTGCGTCTCCTGGGCGGCATAGAACGCTCTGGCCAGGTCGCCCCCGGTTGACCCGAACAAAAACGCGTTGAAAAAATGGCCGATGAAGTAGACGCTGAAGACTCGGCTCCAGGACATGCGCAACCCGCGTCCATCAAGAATAATCTTCCAGCGGATCACGCCGCCACATAGGCAAATAAAACAAAGCATTATGGCGCATAACAGCCAGGGCCAGCGGGTCAGGCTTTCGCGCAGGACCGTCATCAGGCCGTGCAGGTCCATTCGGGAAAACAGCCAGGCGATAACGCCCACGCCGGCTGCCAGGCGCAGCAGGGCGAACGGCACTTTTTTGAGGAAGTTCATGAGGGCCTCTTGATTTTAAGGAATTTCAAAGTTCAGACTGGATTCCCGCTTCCGCGGGAATGACAGACAAAGTCTGCATGGTTGTCATTCCCGATCTAATCGGGAATCCAGAATAGTTGCGGCTTTGCTGCATAATTCGGGAGCAAATGCTCGGGTTGCCGCCGCGAGAATATCATTGAGCGTAGTGCTCAGCGGAATTTCCGGCTTCCAGTGAATGTCCTTTTCAATGCGCGTGGTGTCCAGCTCCGGCCATTCGCTCGCGGGCCGATAGCGCTGCGGATCAACTTCCAGATCGGGTTTGACCCCGCTCAACTCGCACAGTTGGTCCAACAGCGCGCGGATGCTGATAAGGCGTTGCGAACAGAGATTATAGGCTTGGGCCACCGTCCCCTGTTCCAGCAGGCCCCGGTAGGCCCGCGCCACATCCCGTACATCGGTAAAGTCGCGCCGGCACTCCAGGTTGCCGACCCTGAGCACCGCCTTGCTCCTGCCCTGACTGATGGCCGTTAACTGCGCGGCAAAGGATGCTACCGCAAAATTGGGGTTCTGGCCCGGGCCGATATGGTTGTAAGGGCGGACGGTCATGACGCGCATAGCGTGCTCATGGGCATAGAGCAGCGCCATCTGATCGGCAGCGGCCTTGGCGATGGCATAGGGGCTGTCGGGGTCCAGAAGGTCTTCTTCCTTAACCGGCTTGCTTCGCGGGCGTCGGCCGTACACCTCAGCCGTGCTGACTACCAGGATGCGCGCCGCCGCGGCACAGGAGCGGAAAGCCTCCAGCAGGTTGAGCGTGCCCAGCAGGTTAACTGAAAAAACAGTTGCCGGGCTGCGCCAGCCTTCC
>JACPGN010000010.1 GCA_016182435.1 Lentisphaerota bacterium
GTAGGTGGCGTCCGCCACGTACCCCAGTCGCTCAAGCGCGTTCACCATGGCCGTGGAACCGAGGAGGCGTGGCGCCCGAAAGGAAACGGGGCGGACCCCACCGTCCTCCTGCCCGCTCCCGCTTCAAGCCGCTAAACTATTACGCCGTACTCCTGCCCACTCCCGCTTCAAGCCGCTAAACTATTACATGGGGGGCGCATATCAGTTCCGTAGGGAGCTCTGGCCTATAGAAGGTAATGGGGTGTGCTACGCCCGGCTCGCGCAGAAATCGCGATACACGTCCAGCATGTACTCATAATTTGCCAAAGGCATGCCGGGAAAAATCGTGTTTGAGGTTGAAAAAATATAGCCGCCGCCCGGCGCTGCGTTTTCTAAGCAATACATGGCCGACTTGCGGATTGCCTCCCTGGGCCCATCCTGCAGGAGACTGCACTGCACATTGCCCATCAGCGCCATTTTCCCCCGGCAGCGCCGCTTGACCTCGGCAATATCCATGCCCGCCATCGGATCCACCGATTGAAAACAGGCCGCGCCCAGCGAGAGATAGTCGTCCAGGATCGGCATAATGTTGCCGTCAGAATGAACAAAGGGAATAACACGCCGGTCCTTGATATATTGGACTTGGGTTCCCAGGTGCGGGGTGATAAACTCCCGGAACTGCTGCGGCGAGATAAACGGTCCGCCGTTGAATGCGACATCGTTCACGATATGGATGAAATCGGCGCCGGCATCAGCCAGCCGCTCAAAGGTCGCCAAAGCCGTTTGGGTCTTGCGCTCGGCCTGAGCATGGATGACCTCCGGCCGCTCCACCAGGTCGCCGGCAAACTGCAGCCAGTCCTCGATGCCCTCGATGGACCAGGTTGTGCCGCCGACGATACTGCCGATGAGGATGCTCTCGCCAAAAAGTTTCTTAGCGGCGGAAACGCCGTCCGGGTCGCTCCAGGGCCAGAAGACCGCCAGCGCATCCCACTGGTAGCGCGCGATGATCCGGGCGTAAATCTCCAGGCAGGTCGCAATCATGCGCTCCTTGGCCTGGGCGGAACAGCCTTGCCAGGCGTGGCGGTCCGGGAAGCGCAGGCCAAAGGCCTCATGCTCGAGCTCGAACATCACCTCGAAATGCGGCGGGCGGTCCGGCTCCTCGAAGGCCAGGGTTTTGAGTATTCGTTCCTTGCCGGTCATCTGTATTTGAGTTTCCAATTTCAAGTAATTGGTGTCCAAAATAATACTCCCTCTCCATTGGGAGAGGGTTTCCGCCTATAACTTTGGCGGATCCGCCTATGGCATGAGATTTTTTCTGGATTCCCGACTCGTGCTTCGTAGCGAAGGCTTACTTCGCAGAGTAGCATCAGGTCGGGAATGACAATTAGCCCTCATGAGGCATTACATTCTCCGGTTCGGCAAACTCCTTCGTCATGCGCTGGGGCAACATTTTGACCCGGCCCGCGCGGTCGCAGAAATACAGACGCGACGGCGACGGTTGCCGGCCGTGGCCATCGGCCCAAAACGCGTAGAAATCGGGGTGCGCATGGAGGGGGCGCCGCACGTAGGTGTGGTTGTATCGGCTGCCCGATGTCAGTTGCCTCACTTGGCGCCACGCGGCGCCCGGTCCGGCGCTTTCCCACAGCGCCACTTCTCCTCCGGGATTGAACGGTTGGGGACCGCGCTCGGTGGGCCCGATCATGCGCCAGGGCCCGCCGTCCCCCAGCCACAGCGACCCCATATCATAGTTCGAGTCGGAAGTCGTGATGTCCTGGATTTCCCAACGGCCTCCCAGCCACGCGGCCGTATGCCACGCGCGCGGGCCGTTTTCCGGGCCGGGCGCGAACCCCCGGCTGGTCACATAGAGGATGACGGGGCGCCGGTGCGCATCGAAGGCGACATCGTTGAGATACACCTTCAACCCTTCCCGCTCGTAATCGCGCGCCAATGCGGGCGTGTTTTTCGTCATAATCGGGACGTCGATCCGGCGCCCGTCCGCCGTATGCCAGGTGGCGCCCCAGTCGGAGGTTTCGAGGTAATACACATTCGTGCGGCTGTTTAAGCCGCCGTCCAGCGGATGGTAATTGAAGGCGACGCCGGCTTTCTCCTCGCCAACCACACTGACTTGATAGTGTCCCTTTTCGATCGCGGCTAAGGGTTGCCAGGCCGTCCAGCGGACGCCGTCGCGGCTGGAGATGAACCCGATCGCGCGCACGTCCGGCGCGCGATAGCGGGTCAGAAAGGCCACGAATCCGCGGCGGCGCACAGGCGCCACCTGCAGGTAGGAGAAATTGTCGAACGGCACGGCGCCGCTTTCCTCCTGCTGGACGGCGTTGACCCGCTCGAACAGCCCGATGTCATACGGGCGCACGCTACGGTGAATGAAGGACGGCCGGAGGGTTCCGTGCGCCGTCGAGAACACCCAGATATGTCCCTCCTGATCTACGCTCATCACAGGGTTGTCATGCGCGTCCATGGTTTGTTTGTCCAGCACCAGGGCGGGTCTGGATACCAATCCGCTCCGGTGGTCGTAAAACCCGACCATGTGGAGGAGCGAGTCCGGCCTGTCGAGGGTGTCGAATCCGTCCTGGCGCAGTGCGGCCCGTAAGTGATAGCCGGGGCGGGCGCCGCCATAGCAGAAGAACGTCTTTTCCACCTCCGCGCAATAGACGGCAAAGGGACTGTGGTTGGCGGGGAAGGTCCCCAAGCCGCCGCTGTATTTGTAACGATATTCGTTGGAGACAGGCTCGTTCATATACCAGATGCCGCAATATCCGTCCGTTTTTCGGTTTTGAGTCGGCATGTCCCTGCCCTTTCGGCGATTCTCATATAGGCGTTATCTGCCAAGGATAGGGGGCTTAGTGGTCGCTTGTCCAAAGGCGCCGGCGATCGGGACGACGCGATTGGGCCAAAGGCCCGACTCGCCTCGGCGAAGCGCTCCGGCAGAAGCTGGGCCGGCGGAGCCTGACGTGGTGACGAATCCTTCAGGTCAGAGTTTCTCAAGCCCTGCTTCGTGTTTCCACTGCTGCTTGACTAATGAAATTTAATAAACGTGCCGGTAACACGAAAAGTTTGTGCCGGCGTTGCGGGCCGGCGACCCTTCGTTCAAGCGGTAATTACCCGCGCCCCTATTCACAAACAGCGGATCGAAGGCGATATTTCCAGGTCCACTTGGGGCGGCCGGCGCCGTGCAAGTATTGGTAAATGCCACAACCGCATTCCAGTTTGATCCGCTGCCTGATGTGCTATTGAAATAGACAATAGAGTTAATCAAGTAGCCGGTTTTCACTCCGCCGCCGCCGCCGCCGCCCGCAGAATTACCGCTCACCGTGCAGTTATACAGGGTGCTACCGTACGCTCCGCCGCCGCCGCCGCCCGCCGCTGAATTACCGATCAGCGTGCAATTATACAGGGTGGCGTTGAACACTCCGCCGGCGTAAGTCGCCGCCGAATTGCTGCTCACCGTGCAGTTATACAGAATGCCGCCGTACACTCCACCGCCCTGCTGCTCCGCCCAATTGCGGGTCAATGTGCAGTTATATAGGGTGGCGTAGTATGCTCCGCCGCCATGGCTTAAGCCAGCAGTGGCATACCTCGTAAGATTCGTGGACAGCGTGCAGTTAAACAGGGTGCCCCTATACGCGCCGCCGCCGTAAGTCACCCCCGCATTACCGGTTAGCACGCAATTGGAGATCACCGTATTGGTTGATTGGGACCATACCCCTCCGCCGTAGCGATCGTCGGCATTCGCCGATTGATTTGATAACGTAGCGCCGTTGGTTAAAGTGAACCCAATCAGGGAAGCGCCATTGGTCATGTACACACAGCGCACCGCATTAGAATAATGTACCGGCGATCCCCAGTAACCCTTGATGATCGTATTGGCCGGTTCGTTGTCCGCGCTGCGCACCGTAATGGCCTTGTAAATTGCCACTCGGTTGGTCAGGACCGTGCCGGCGGGATAGCCATTAGTTCCACCCACTTCATACACGCCATTGCTTACCCAGACTGTATCGGCGGCGGACGACGCATTGATTGCGCCCTGGATGCTGTTGGTGGCATCGGCCCAGTTTGTTCCTCCTCCGGTTCCATTAGTCGCCACGAACCAGTCCGCTGCATAGACTGATGCCATTGGCGTGAAGGCCAGAGCCAGAACTATACATAATCTTTTCATCTTGTTCCTCCGGATTGTTTAAGCGGGAATCTTCAAGCATTTAACCTAAGTTAGGCAATTCTTTCACAATAGGCAATGTTTATTTACTGAAATATGTCATGCCTCAGCTTGTGGACTTTCATTCCCGACCTGATGCTACTCTGCGAAGTAAGCCTTCGCTACGAA
>JACPGN010000208.1 GCA_016182435.1 Lentisphaerota bacterium
ATGCCCGGATACCGCGCCAGGGCCTGGCGGGCCACCGCCACCGCGAGCCGCCGGGCGTCCCGCGCAAACCGTTCGTTGCGCGCCCGTGTTCCCGGCGCCATGGGCTTTCCGTCGGGCCCGGTTTTGAAGAGTGGCTCCGTTGCGTCCGGCTTGAAATCGCCGAGCACGCTATAGCGGGTGTCAATGCCGGAATGTTTATAGACGCGGCGCGCCAGGCGGCGCTGGGTGTCGTCGGCGAGCCAGGCTTCCGTCCGCTCCAAGGCAAAAGCCTGGGAGTAAACATGCTCCGGAACGAGCGTCTCAATGTGGTGAAGATAAACAGGCATGGTTTGCGCTTAGCGCGGTCGCAACTATTCAGGTGAGAGGCTAAGAGCATAAGTGCCGCGTATCCTTGCCGCCCGCGGCCATGGGATTTGCCCGGATGAGATCTTACTGCACCGTAACATTCACCGAATCAACCAGGATCGGTCCATCCACGTTCAAAATCCCATCCAGCGGATAATCAACCGCAAAATAGAACGTGTATGATCCAACCGGCAAGCCGGTTATGTTCAGCACTTCCGTGGCTGACAGATTGAATAAAGCCCCTTGGTACGCCGGACGCCAGGCGTCCGCCTCAGTCCATCCTGCCGCACTATCCAGGTAATACCAGGACGATCCGGCGCGAGCAATAACCCACCAGTCAACAGGTGCGCCCGCATTATCGCCCGGGTACAGCTCCACGGCGACGGACACGGCATTGGGGTAATTGATCGTGACATTACCAGTTGCCCCATTAGCCTTGATGATCGGTCCGATTTCACTGATCGTCACAACGGACGATGCGGGCGATCCAATCAATGCGCCGGAGGCGTGGTTGAGAGCGATGGAAAAGTAGCGGCTTCCTTGCGTGTCGGGCCGGTTGATGACTGGTACCGTTATCGTCTTGCTGTCCGAATTCCCATCCGCCCAGGTAAGCTGACCCGTGGTTGTCGTGTAATCCGTGCCGGCCAGGGCCGTGCCGTTGGTCGAAGCATAATCCACGGCCGCCACCCCGCTACTTCCACCCGTCCGCGTCACGGTCAGGGTAACGCTGCCCACGTCCTCGTTTACGCTGGTGCTGGCGACCGTGAATTGGAGCGTACCGACGCTCGTCGTCACGGTGATTACTCCGGCCATGCCCCCGCCCAGACTGGACCCATCGCCTGGGGTGCCGTGGAAGATGCAATGATAAAACCACCTGGTTCCGGAAACGGCGTTGGTAGGCACGGTCCAGGAATAGGTCCCGCCGGCGGATAGCGTGCCTGAATCAGGTCCTCCGGGAACGGGATTTGCCGGATCGGAGGTCGCGGTATGTGGCGCCGCGTCCTGGTTGGTCCACTGCACTTCTTGCCCTGGACTTACGGTGGCCGCGACCGGATTAAAAACAAATCCGGCCATGGCGACAACCTGGGTCTGACTGGCCCAGGTTTGGCCGGCTAAAACCATCCCGAACACGAACACCAGACTCCCCAGGCCTGTTCGCATTAATGGCGCGGTCTTCATGAGTGCCCCGCTTTCTTTTTCGAATAACACCAACTTTTCGTTGTCAATCTATCAGCCCTCCCGCTAGTATCAAGATTTTTTTCGACTTTTTTTAGCTGGGAATGAGGGATTGAAGTCCGGCGGGGGCTTGGCTATGATGTGGGCATCGCGTAGTTTTTTCCCGGAAAAAGAGGAGTGGCGCGAATTATGCCGACCTACGAATACGAGTGCCAAAAGTGCCGTCATCAATTCGAGCTTTTCCAGAGCATTACGGCTAAACCCGTTACGCGGTGTCCGCAATGCCACAAGGCCAGGGTGCGGCGGCTCATTGGCCGGGGCGCGGGCGTCATTTTCAAGGGTTCCGGCTTTTACCAGACGGATTACCGCAGCGCCAGCTACCGGAAGCAATCGGCGGCCGATAAGCCCAGCACGGCGCCGGGCAAGCCCGGCGCGGAGGGGAGCAAGCCGGCCGCAAAGGAAGGCACCGCGGCGGCAAAGCCCGCCGCCAAAACCGAAAAACCCGGCGCGGCTGCCGAATCTTGAAGCATAGGAATTTTCCTCCAGAGGCGGATTCGCCTTCGGTGGATAAAGTTGCCGCAAAGAGGCGCAAAATTCATAAAAAAAATTTTTGTGCTCTGCTTGTGCATTTTTGTGGCTAACCATCTGAATAAACAACTATGATTAAATGTTCAAAATGCGGGCATGAGAATGCCTTAGGCCATATCTTCTGCGTTAAGTGCCGCAGCAAGCTGGATATCCAGGTGGTCGCTAACCCGGCCTGGCACGAGCCGAAGAGCAAAACAAAAGGATTGCGGGGCTCTAAGCGGGTTTTGCTGCTCATTTTCGTCATAATCATCGGCGGCGTTGCCTTGGCCCTGTGGCCTGAGCCGATGCGTAGTCGCGGGGAAATCTCCGCCGATGCTCAGCAGGCCCGCAAGAAAATAATGTTGTTAGAAAAAAATCTGAGCCCCACGGCGCAGGTGTTCAGCGAGCGGGAAATCAACGCGTACCTCCGCGAGCTGTTGCGCGAGCTTAGTCCGCCCCGGACCACCGGCCTGCACTCCATGGCGCTGCAAGCGGTTGGGGTAGTTATTCATCCTAAAGCCGTTTCGGTTTCGATGACATCCGCATGGGAACCGCTAACCATCGGATCTTTCAAGCTGGGCATAGGGAACATAACGACCCAGGTGCTGCTGGTTCCCGCGCGGGGCCCGCGCGGCGTGCAGTGGACCGTCAAAAGCGGAAAAATCGGACACCTCCCCTTGCCAGGTCCATTCAGTGCCCTGGCGGCATCGTCCCTGCGGCCGCTTCTGCCGGTAACCGTCCGGGAAAGAGCCTTGCTGGCGGCGCTTACCCAGTTAGAACTTGAAGAAGGCCAGGTTACCGTGGCAACAAAACGGGCTCGGCCAAGCCCCTGAAGTGCACTAAGCAAGGATCAAGTTAAATGAAATGGGATATCCACTTCAGTGGTGTATTTCCTATATGTTGTGCCATCCGGCCTCTGTCATTCCGAGCGGAACGAAGCGGAGTCGAGGAATCTCAAGGTTTGTTGATGCGCCTTAGATCCCTCGACAAGCTCGGGATGACAGAAAGCGGTAGGCGCTACATGTTGTAGCAACGCCAGTCAAGGAGATACCCCAAATAAATGAAAAAAAAACGCAGACTACAACCTACCACGGTCGGAACCATTCGCGCTGATGTCCTGGCTTACACGGCGCTCCGCGATATAGAATGGGATGCGCACCTGGTGGCCCCCGAGTGCATCGGCAGCGCGGCGCACGTGACCATGCTCTCGCGCCTGCCCCTTAAGCCGCCGCTCTTTTCCGCGCGGGAGCGCCGGCGCGTCATCGCCGAATTAGCGCGCATCCTGCGCCGCGCCGCGCGCGGCGCCTTTAAGATCAGGCTAAAGGACCAGGATGTGCACCTGGCCGTGGAACGCGAATTAACCCGCCGGCTGGGCGCCCTGGGCCGGAAAATTCATGCTGGCCGCAGTCGCAATGACCAGGCCGCCGTAGATTTGCGCCTGGCAGCCCGGGAACAGTTGCTCGCGGTGATGGAAGAAGCGTTGGCGCTGGGAACGGTCCTGCTGACCTTGGCGCGGGACAACCGCGCTGTGCCCATGGTGGGCCGGACGCATCTCCAGCCGGCCATGCCCAGCTCGGTCGGACTATGGGCCTCGGCCTACGCGGAAGGTCTGTTAGACGACGTCAATTTGCTTAAAGGCGCCTATGAGTTGAACGACCAGTGCCCCCTGGGCTCGGCGGCAGGCTACGGTGTTCCTCTGCCCATTGACCGCAAGTTGGTCGCGGACCTGTTGGGGTTCCGCCGCCCTATTCACAATGTTCTGCATGCGAGCAACAGCCGCGGCAAATTAGAGAGCGTTATCCTGGCGGCGCTGAGCCAGGTTATGCTCACCCTTTCGCGGCTGGCCGAGGATTTGATCATCTTCACCATGCCGGAGTTCGCTTACTTTTCCCTGCCGCCGGATATGTGCACGGGCAGCAGCATAATGCCGCAGAAACACAATCCGGACGTGCTGGAGCTCCTGCGCGCGCGCGCGGCGCGCGTCACGGCGTGTACGCACTCGGTCATGGATATTATCAGGGGATTGCCCAGCGGCTACCAACGCGATTTACAGGAAACCAAAGGACCATTGATGCTGGGACTTGCGCTGACGCGCGAGAGCCTGCGGATTATGGCGCCATTGGTCGCCGGAGTGAAGGTCAACGCCGCGGCTTTACGGCGGGGCTTCGTCCCGGCCGTATTTGCCGCCGATGAGGCCCTGAGCCTGGTGCAGCGCGGGATGCCTTTCCGGGATGCTTACCAATATGTCAAAAGGCATCTGGATCAACTGAAGGCCCGGGATCCCGCCAGGGCCATTGCCTTAAAAACTCATTTCGGGGCCCCGGCCGGGCTGGATTTCGCGGGAGTTGCCCGCCGACTCTCCGCCGAACAAGTTTTTGCTTCCGGCGAAAAACGGCGGTTTTCTAAAAACATTGGGCGCCTGTTGCAGGTTGTCTATCCCCTGAAATGATTTCCCATGGCCAATGCCATTGACATTCAGGGATTGGTGGTTGAATTCGCTGCCCCGCGCGGCCGCAGCGCCGCGGTACGCGCGCTGCAGGGCTTGAGCTTGAGCGTGGCGCAAGGACAGGTGTATGGATTCCTGGGACCTAACGGCGCGGGCAAGACCACGACCATGCACGTCTTGCTCGGATTTATCGAAGCCACCTCTGGCGTGGCGCGGCTGTTTGATGAAGATACCCGGCGCGTAATTGCCCGCCGCCGGATCGGTTACCTGCCGGAGCACCCGGAACAATACCGGTTTCTCACCGGGCGCGAACTGCTGCACATGGCCGGACGGCTCTTTGGCCTGCGGCGCGCGGCGCTACGGGCGCGGGTGGCCGAACTCCTTGCCCTGGTCGGCCTGGAAACAGCCGCCGACCGGCGGCTGGCGACCTATTCGCGGGGAATGCTCCAGCGCGCTGGACTGGCCCAGGCGTTGATTAACGATCCCGACTTGTTGATCCTGGACGAGCCTACCAGCGGGTTCGATCCGCTGGGACGCTTGCGCATCCGCGAAATCATTGTCGGAGCGCGCGAGCGCGGCAAGACAGTGTTCTTTTCTTCGCATGAACTTTCGGAAGTGGAGCGGGTGTGCGATCGCGTGGGCATTCTGTCCGGCGGGCGCCTGGTCGCCGAAGGCAGCGTAGCGGAGCTGGTTAAGGCCGGCGAAAGCCTGGAACAGTATTTCATTGGCGCCATCGGGTCAGCCGTGGCTTGATTCCAAGGTGGGCTGTGCCTGCAACAAAAGACGGCTCAGCCGGAGGCTTCGCCCTACCTCTGAATGGGTAGGGCAAGGCGTCTCTGCCGAGCCGTAAAAGATTTTGGTAAAAAATATATCATGTTTTAATGGAACGATCCAACCGGGCTGCCCGACAGTAAAACGACTATCGCATGATTCAAATCCTGACATTGGCCGTTCTGGTGTGGCTGGAGGTAATCCGGCGCAAGGATTTTTACGTCCTGCTCATTCTGCTGGCGGCTTTCCTGGCGCTGCTCATGTCGCTCAATCTGTTCGGACTGAGCGCAGCGGTAAGTTACCTGAAGGAAATCGGACTGTTATTGGCCTGGCTCTGCTCCTGGATTCTGGCGGTGTCCGTCAGCGCCCGAGCGTTGCCGCAGGAGGAGCGGCAGGGCACCATTTTCCCGCTACTGGCCAAGCCGGTCAGCCGCGCCCAGGTTCTCCTGGGCAAGTGGTTGGGCGCTTGGAGCGTGGTGGGCGCGGCCACGCTGGCCTTTTATGCGCTACTGGCGGCAATGGTTATTCTGCGCGGCGGTACTTTTAATGCACTCCTCCTGGCCCAAGCCTGGTTGCTGCATCTGGGTCTCTTAGGCGTCATCGCGGCATTAGCCATTGCGTTTTCGACACGCCTCAATGCCGATGCGGCCTGCGTATTCAGCTACGTGGTTACCCTGGCCGCCTGGCTGGTCCTGCCGCGCGTGCCGGACCTGGTTTTGAAGGCGCCCAGCGCTACGCGCTCCGGGCTCATGGTGCTGTATTATGCCTTGCCGCATCTGGAACTCTTTGATCTCCGCCAGCGCCTGGTCTACGGCTGGCCGCCGGCGCCGCTGCCGGCGGCGCTTTTGACTCTGGCCTATGGGTTGCTGATGACCGCGCTGTTCCTGACGCTGGGCTGGCTGGCTTACCGGAATAAGCGGTTTATGCACGGAACGCTACGGTGAACTCTCGAGGAATTAGAGTGGGAATCCGGGTGGCGCTGCTGCTCGCGGGGCTGTGGGGCACAGCATTTGCCCTGGCTTGTCGGTTGACTAATGAACCATTGGCGCCCGGTGGTGAAAAGGATACGATGATTTTAAGAGCGCTGGGCGCCAGCCAAGTGGCCATCGGCAATCAATTATTTGAAGTCGCTGACCGGACCTTTCATAAGGGTGTGGGCGTTTACCGTCCCGTGGCCTTTACCGGCGGGTTTGTGCGCCTGGGCGCCGCCATCGCACCCCATGAGCATGCGCACCTCCAGGCCGAAGGCGTGAACGAGATGGTCCCGTGGCTGTATCTGGCGACGCGCGCCGACCCCTATAACGTGGAGGCCTACGTTGTGGCGGCCTTCTGGCTCGCCGGCGAAGGCGGCCGCCCCGACCTTGCTCATCGGGTATTGGACGAAGCCCGGGCGAACAACCCCAGGGACTACCGGGTTTATCTGGAAAAGGGACGCTTGGCTCTGAAAAGCGGCGCGCTCTCCGAGGCCGCGCGGATGTTTGACGTCGCCGGAAGACTCTGGGAACGTAATCCGGGACAGGATAAAATCCAATCGCGCGTAGATCGCGCCGAAATGCTTATCTATCGCGGCCTCTTGCATGAAGAGGCTCGCGACAGGCAAGCGGCCTTACAATGCTATTCCGAAGTGCTGGCGCTCTTTCCGGACCGCTCCGGCCTTCGCGAACGCATGACCGAGCTGACCGCGACCGGCCGCGCGCGCGTGGCGCCCTCGGCCATGTGGCGGATAATCATGTTTCAGCGCCGCCACGAGTGCGAACGCGCGCAAACGAAAGACCAGGCCAGCCATGAGGAGCATTAGCTTGCTCCCGACCGGACAATGGCTCCGAGAAGCAAACATTGAATTGACCCATCAACCATTTTCCATCTACCATTCCTTCTTGACCCATCAACCATTAACCATTTTCCATCTACCATTCCTTCTTGACCCATCAACCATTAACCATTTTCCATCTACCATTCCTTCTTGACCCATTAACCATCAACCATTTTCCATCTACCATTCCTTCTTCATGTACCTGAAATTCTACGGATTCAAGGAAGCGCCGTTTAACATCACGCCGGACCCGCGCTTTCTGTTTTTCACCCGGCACCATCGCGAGGCCTTCGATCACCTGATCTATGGCATCGAAAACCGCAAGGGCTTCATCAAGCTGACCGGCGAGGTAGGCTCAGGCAAGACCACGATCTGCCGGGCGGTGCTGGCCGCGCTGTCGCCGAACGTCAAAACCTCGCTGGTGTTGAACCCGTGGCTGACCGAGAACCAATTGCTGCGGGCGATCCTTAAGGATTTCGGGCTGGCGGTTAAAGGCCGGGATCGGCTGAATTGCCTGGAAGCCTTGAACGCCTTTCTCCTGGAACAGTTGCACAAGAACAACAACGTGGCGCTGATTATTGACGAGGCCCAAGACCTGACCCCGCCCGTGCTGGAGCAGATCCGTCTGCTTTCCAACCTGGAGACCGATCAGCATAAGCTCCTGCAAATCGTGCTTTGCGGCCAACCGGAACTGCGTCAGCGCCTGGCGGCCCCGGAACTGCGTCAACTGCGCCAGCGGATTACGGTGCGTTATCATCTTTTTCCTTTGACAGAAGCCGAGTCGAAGCAATACATTGAACATCGCTTGAAGATGGCCGGCTGGGCGGGAGGCGAGCTTTTCAGCGACGAAGCCGTGCACCGCGTGCATCATTATTCCCGGGGTGTTCCCCGCCTGATTAACGCCGTGTGCGATGTAGCGCTGCTGGCCGGGTATGTAGCGGGCGTCCGCCGGCTTGACCAGGAATACGCGGTCAAAGCTGTTCAGCAGTTGGAGGGTGAATCATGAGTTTAATTCAGGACGCCTTGAAAAGGCAACAGCAGGAAGCGGAAGGCCCTGGCCAGGAGAGCGCGCCGGACGCGGCGGTGCCGGAAAGCATGCCGGCGCCCCCAAGCACCGAACAGCTCTCGCCGCCGGCGGCTGCCAGCGAACTGGAGCGACCCAGAAAATCCGGGAAGCAGATTGCGCTCATTATTTTTTCGTGTCTGCTGATCGTCTGGGGCAGCTTCTTTCTGGCAGGGCTATATCTGAAGCATGCTTTGCTTGGCCTACTGCAGCCGTCCTTGCAGCAGTCCTCGCCGTTGGGCGAATCTTTCCAGATACCGGCTGAGCCGCCTGAACCGGTAATCACGCCGGCGGGCGCGCCCGTGATCAGCCCGGCGGCGGCAAGCGCGCCGGCCCTGGCCGGCGAAGGCGCAGACGCCAAAGAGGACTCTGCCGGCCTCGCGGGGCAAGAACCATCATTGCCGGCGGTTGCGCCGCTGCCCTCAGGCGTGGTCTGGCCGCGGCTCAAGCTTACGGCTGTTTTCAGCAATGTTGGTTCCGGCCAGGCCGCCGCGCGCTTGAATAATCGGCTGGTCCTACTGGGCGACAAGATTGAGGGCGTTACCCTGGTCGAAATCCGCTCCGACGGCGTTATGCTGAAAAGCGGCTCGGCGGTCCGCTTCCTGAAAATGGGCGCAACGCTCCACTAACTTAGGCCGCAGAATCGGCAACTTTTCTGGATTCCCGATTAGATCGGGAATATCCAGTCCAAACATTGAAATTCCTTAGCATTGAATTAGGCCTTCGGCAACTCTTAATAAACTGTAGCCGGCCTCGCTGAGGCCGGTCCGGGTCGGCGACCCCGGCTACAACATTTTCCACCGTAGGCGGATCCGCCTCTGTCGGAAAATTCCTATGCTTTGAACTAATTTTCAATCAGGTTTCCGACCGCAGCTTTTTCAACTTTTCCAACGCGGCATCGAAGTCGGCGGGGGCCACCAGGTAGCGATGGCAGGTTTTACCCGTCAGATCTTCAAGTTCCTGGGCCAGTTGCGGGTCGTACGGGTTTAAGATGGCGGTCAGGACGTCATTACCCATGAGTTCAAAGGCAATGGCGCCGCGTTTAATGCAGAACTCCAGGGGCAGCAAGGCCGCGGTGGCGCTCTGAATATCAAAGTTGGCCAGGGAAATGATCGGCAGGCCGCAGGCGGAGGAGACGAATACCAGAATTTCGTTTAACGCGGGATGGTTGCGGTCCTGGAGCACGTGCAGGGTGGAGATCGGCACATCGAGGGTGCGGGCTGAATTTTCCGAGAGGTCGTGCACCACGTGCGCGTAGTCTTCCTGATTGAGCTTATTGGTCTGCAGCAGGTTCCAGGCCATGGCGATTTCACTGGCAATATTGGCAGAGCGGCGGGAGAGCAGATCCTTCCCATCCTCCACCAGCGCCATGACCTTACCGGGCTTCAGATTTTCCAGGTGGCTGAGCGCGGCGCGGACTTCGGGCTCGTTGGGATCAAACTGCCGGATGCGGCCGAGCAATTCGGTGATGGTGTCTTCATCGGTTCCATCAACCAGGACGCGCGTCAGGCGCAGCGCGTAGACCTTGGCGCGGGTATGATCGCCGACTTTCTCGTAGGCGCTGGCCAGCATTTCCAGCGAAAGACGATCATTGGGCATCGCCTCCAGGATTTTTTCGAAGTAGGCAATGGCGTTCCAGCTCTCGGCTTCGGCTTCCGACATTGATTTGGCGCTTTTAGGATCGGCCATACGAGCCTCCGGGGCTATGGTTCTAAGCTGATAAATGAGTTGATTCTGCAATAATTAGCGTCATACTATAAATGTTGTGGTATGGACAAAACAAGTAAAAAGAAAGCCATGGCCTTTTCAGGCCCAAGACCGCGCCTTAATCAATCATCCAGGGAGTAAGCCTCATGGCCGATGAGCAGACGGTTACGCATAGCGCGGCGACTCCCCCGGTGCGGGACTCGGTCGGGGAAAAGCTCACCACCATCTTGCTGCGGCGCAAGCTGATCGCGCCGAGCGCGCTTGAGTCGGCCCGCGCCACCGCGCGGGCCGAGGGCCGGCGTCTGGAGGAATACCTGGTGGAAGGCCACATCGTGGCCGACACCGATATGACCCTGGCCCTGGCCGAGTTCCTGGCCATTCCGCCGCTGACCCTAACTCACTTTAACCTGGACGGTCAGTTGTTGAAGCTGATTCCACCGGAGCTGTGTGTAAAACTCGCGGCCGTGCCGATCGCCAAGGTGGGCAAGACGCTGACCGTGGCCGTGGGCGATCCCTTCAATCTGGGAGCGCTGGATGAAATCCATTTCATGACCGGGCTGAATGTTATGCCCGTGGTGGCCGTGGAGCGGGAAGTGCGCGAGCTTCTGCAAAAATCGGCCGAAAAGTCCGCGCCCGGGCTGGAGGATATGCTCCGGAACGCGATGGAAAGCGAGGAGGTGGAAGTCGGACAGCAACAGCAGGAGGAGCTCAGCCTGGACCAGATGCTGGAGAGCGCCGAAGGCGCGCCGGTGATCCGCATCGTCAACTCCATCATCGTGGAAGCCATGCGGCGGCTGGCCAGCGATATCCATATTGAGCCGATGGAAAAAACATTGCGTCTGCGCTACCGCATTGATGGCGATCTCTATGAGATGCCCGGCCCGCCCAAGAATCTGCAGTCGGCAATTATTTCGCGCTTCAAGATCATGTCGGGCATGGACATTGCCGAACGCCGGGTGCCCCAGGATGGGCGGTTCAATATCAAGGCCCTGGGCAAGGAAGTGGATGTGCGCGTCAGTCTGTTGCCCCTGATTCACGGCGAGAAAATCGTGATGCGTATTCTCGACAAGAGCAACCTGGCGCCCAGTCTCGCCGCCCTGGGCTTGGACAAAAAAGCTTATGAATCCCTGGTCTACGCCATTAACCAGCCGCACGGCATTATCCTGGTCACCGGGCCGACCGGCAGCGGCAAAACCACGACCTTGTATTCCTGCCTGCAGGACCTCAATAAGCCGGACGTCAATATCATGACCACTGAGGACCCTGTGGAATATCAGCTCTCCGGCATCACCCAGGTTCAGATTAATGAAGATATGGGCCTGACCTTTGCCCTGGCCTTGCGCGCGATTATACGCCAGGACCCCGATATTGTCATGGTGGGGGAAATCCGCGACCATGAAACCGCCGCCATCGCGGTGAAAGCGGCGCTCACCGGTCAACTGGTCTTGAGTACCCTGCACACCAACGATGCCGCCGGCGCAATTACGCGCCTCAGGGATATGGGCATCGAGGCCTTTATGCTGGCCTCCGGCCTGATCATGGCCCAGGCCCAACGCCTCTATAAAAAGCTGTGCCCGGCCTGCCGGCGGCCCAGAGAGCTGCCGCGCGACTACCTGCGGCTCAACCGCCTGGACCCCAAGGACTTCGAAGGCGCGCAGTTGTATGAACCCGCCGGGTGCCCCAAGTGCGGTAAGAGCGGGTTTAAGGGACGCAGCTCCTTAATGGAAATCATGATGGTGGATGACACCATCCGGAACTTGATTCTCCAGGATGCCAGCGCCACGGAGCTCGCCCAAAAAGCGACTGCCAACGGCATGCTGACCTTGAAAATGGTTGGACTTGAAAAAGTCAAAGAAGGTGTTTCCAGCCTGGAAGAAATATTGAGCGTGACCGGCGGCGAATAGCGCCTTAAACATGAGAAACTGCGATGAAAAACAAGAATGTTTCCGCCCGTCGCGGATCCGCAGAGGCGGAGACCACGGATGGCACGGATAACACTGATTGTTGACGGCCGCCCGGCGGCCGTCAACGGTCTGACCATCCGTGAAATCAGTGTAATCAGTGGTTGATTTTTTTGGGTTGCGGGCACCGCCCGCCTTGGCAAGGATAAGACCATGGACCGGAAATCATTCGGCGACAAAATCAGCACGATTCTCCTGCAGCGCGGCATGATCAGTCCTCCGGCGCTGCACGAGGCGCTTGAGGCCATTGCGGCCAAGGGCAAGCGCCTGGAGGAATACCTGGTTGAAAAACAACTGGTTAGCGAGACTCAGATGACCCTGGCCATTGCCGAATACCTTAGCCTTGCCCCCATCTCGCTGGTCCATTTCATCCCGGACGAAAGCCTGCTGAAGTTGATCCCGCGCGAGACCATCAATCGTTGCCTGGTCATTCCCTTGGCCAAGGTGGGCAAGACGCTGACTGTGGCCCTGAGCGATCCCTTCAATGTCACAACGCTCGATGAGCTGCAGACCATGACCGGCCTCAAAGTCGTGCCGGTCGTGTCGACCGAGAAGGAAGTGAAGGATGTTTTGCAGAAGTTTTATGATCAGACTTCGCCGGACCTGCAGGAGATTCTGGAAAATGTGGCCAGCGATGAGGAAGTGGAAGTCAGCCACGAGAAACAGGAGGAACTCAGCCTGGACGAGATGCTGTCCCAGACGGAAAGCGCGCCGGTCATCCGGATTGTGAACTCCATTATCGTGGAAGCGTTGCGCCGGCGGGCCAGTGATATTCATATCCAGCCGATGGAAAAAACACTGCGCCTGCGCTACCGCATTGACGGCGACCTCTATGAGGTGCCCAGCGCTCCTAAGAATCTGCAGTCGGCCATCATTTCGCGCATCAAGATCATGGCCAATATGAACATCGCCGAACGCCGCGTGCCCCAGGACGGCCGCTTCCGCGTCAAGGCCCTGGGCAAGGAGGTGGATGTGCGCGTGAACCTGTTGCCCATGATTTTCGGCGAAAAAGTCGCTATGCGCATCCTGGATAAGAGCAGCCTGGCGCCCAGCCTCGCCGCCCTGGATCTGGACAAAAAAGCCTACGAGGCGTTTGCCTACGCCATCACCCAGCCGCACGGCATTATCCTGGTTACCGGGCCGACCGGCAGCGGCAAAACCACAACCTTGTATTCCGCCCTGCAGGACCTCAACAAGATGGAAGTCAACATCGTCACCACCGAGGACCCCGTGGAATACCAGTTGGCCGGCATCAACCAGGTTCAGGCCAATGATAAAGTGGGCTTGACCTTCGCCAATGCCTTGCGCTCGATTTTGCGCCAGGACCCCGATATCGTCATGGTGGGCGAAATCCGCGACCTCGAAACCGCGGCCATTGCGGTGAAAGCGGCGCTCACCGGGCACCTGGTCTTGAGCACCCTGCATACTAACGATGCCGCCACTTGCGTTACCCGCCTGCGCGACATGGGGGTTGAGCCGTTTCTGCTGGCCTCCTGCCTGATTATGGGGCAAGCTCAGCGCCTGTACAAAAAGCTGTGCACGGCTTGCCGCAAGCCGGCCAAACTCTCGCTGGAAAATCTGCGGATGTATAACCTGAACGCCAAATATTTCGAGGGCGCCACCTTGTTCGCGTCGGTCGGTTGCCCGAAGTGCATGAATACCGGCTACCGGGGGCGGAGCGCCCTGATGGAAGTCTTGCCGGTGGACGACGCCATTCGCCAGTTGATCCTGAAGAACGCCAGTGCCGGCGAGATCGCCAAAAAAGCCGTTGAACACGGCATGCTGACCCTGCGCATGGTCGGACTCGA
>JACPGN010000011.1 GCA_016182435.1 Lentisphaerota bacterium
CCTGATCAATGCGCAACATTAACCCCGGCGCTTTGCGGAAATAATCGAGATTGGCCAGCACATAGGCCACGCGGGCGCCGCCGATCCCGGCCAGCATGACCCAGAAGGCAAGGTCGGATACAAAGGCAAAAGAGCGCCCTTCGCGGCTACCGAGAATACTAAGATGCGCGACACTCGCCGCAAATGCGGCGGCAATCATGACGCCGTACCAGTAGATCGGCCGATCAAATGCGTAAAAACATACTTGGTGCATAATTCTCCAGGGCTAAGCAATCCAGGAACGGTTCAAATGTTCACGGTTCACAGTTCACAGTTTAACAGTTTATAGATCCCAATGGCCTCAGCAAGCTGAGGCCCTACGTAGGGCGCGACCTTGCGTCGCGCCATTTCTCTCCTGTTTAACGGAGAACTGTCTAACTATAAACTCTCTAACCGTGAACCATGGAACTGTGAACCATGCCAAAACCCAGATCAAGGCCGGTTCCATTTCATCATCAGTTGATAGTAGGCGGCCTCGGCCGCTTCGATATCGGAAACGAGGCAGTATTCGTCGGTCTTATGCGCCTGGGCGGGATCGCCCGGACCGAGAATAACGACGGGCGGATTGCCGAGGGCCGAACGCAGCACGGAAGCGTCGGTGAAATAGGCCATGCCGCGCGGCGCCGGGCGCGCCTTGAGAATCGGCTCCATGACGGCAAACACATCCTGAATCCAGGGGTGGCGCGCGTCGGTCTCAACGCTTGGGCAATCCAGACGCCGCTTGCTGATGCGGGCATCGGCGCCTAAGCACTCTTCGACTTGGGCGGCGACCTCCGCGTGCGCCTGACCCGGGATCGTGCGGATGTCTATGGAAAAGAGCGCTCGTTCCGGCACGATGTTGATGGCCGTGCCGCCGGCGATTGTGCCAATGTTCAATGTTGGCGCGCCCAGGAGGTGGTGGCTTGGCGTGGGAAAGGACAATGTTTGCAGACGCGCAATGGCTTGGGTTGCTTTGTAGATTGCATTCACGCCCTGATGCGGCATGGAGCCGTGCGCCGCTACGCCATCGGCTTGCGCCTCCAGCCAGATCACGCCTTTGTGGGCGATGCAAGGGTAATTCGAGGTAGGTTCGGCAACTACCAGAGCGTCGGCTGTTGGCAGCCCGCCAAGCATGCGCACAAGGAAGGTCGCCCCTTCACAGCCGGTTTCTTCCCCGGCAGCCAGAATAAGCTTGATACCTGAAGATCCCTTCAAATCGCGGGCGGCCCGTAAGGCGGCGGCAACAAAGGCGGCTACGCCGCCCTTCATGTCGGCAGCGCCCCGGCCGTACAATTTATCGCCTTCAATCTTTCCGTTGAAAGGATCCCGGCTCCAGGGCGCCGCGCCCAGTGGGACGGTGTCCAGGTGGCCGAGGAAACAAATGGGTTGCCGGGGTTGCCGCTTAGTCCAGGCGACCAGGCCGGTGCGCCCTTGGGCAAAATCCCAATACCAGATTTTGAATCCAGCCTTTTCGAGCACTCCGCCGAGGAACCGGGCGCAGGCGCGCTCCTGCCCCGGCGGGTTCATGGTTTCCATCGCCAGGAGACGACGGGTTAAATCAATCACATTCATGGCATTTGCCCGACAGTTTAGCGGATCAACGGCAACAAAGCCACCGTGTTTTGGCGCAACCTGCGATTCAGACAATAGACTTGGAACATACAATATAATCGAACGTTTTTTGCGGATGCCGAAGGCATCCCCTTTGGGAGTGCGGCGGCTTGACGCCGCTTTCTAAAGCGCTGTCAAGCCAGCGCACTCCAAAAGCGCGCAAGCGCGCAGAAGAACTTTTTTGAAATACGAATCTACTTTCTGAATCGCCGGAAAACCTTGAATCAAAGTTGACAGCCTGACCGGAAATAGCCAGACTGCTGGCGCGATGAAAGCGGTAGCTGCCAAATCTGTGCTCGCGGTTATCAGTTGGCTTGCTTTTGTGTCCTTAACATGGGGCCTGGAATTTATCCAAACTAATCGCTACGAGCTCGGCGTCAGTGAAACACTTCCGGCGGAGCTCTGGCTTTCGGCGGAGCGCATCACCCTGGCCGGGAAGGCCCAGGACGATCTGTTCCTGCTGGGCGTACCCGAGACAATGAAGCCGGACGAGACCAACGGCGTTGTTATGCTCAGCGGCGAGTGCGGCAATGATGTCTGGGCCCTGGCCAATATCGTAGAATTGAGCGGTCAAGTCCGGGATCACGCGCGCTTGCTGGCGCGGACGATAACGATCAGCGGGTCCATCGGGCGCAGCGCCTTGCTGCTGGGCTCGGCGGTGCATTTAACCAGGACCGCGCGGCTGGAGGGCGATGCCCGGCTGATGGGAGAAAACCTGATTGTGGAAGGAACCGTGCAGGGTCGCTTAACGGTAGTTGGGCATAAAGCCACCCTGGCGGGAACATTCGCCACCAATGTTCAGGTGACTGCCCCGGATATCGTGGTTCTGCCGGGAACCAGTATCGGCGGAAATCTGGTCTATCGCTCGGCCCAGGAATTAACACTGTCCCGGGATGTCAAGCTCTCCGGTCAACTGATTCGCGATCCCTGGCCAGAGGCTCCCTCCGGCGGATTATTGAGGACCTGGCCCGGCAATGCCGGGCTGGGAGTTCAACTCTGGCTTTTTGCCGCGGCCGTTGTGGTCGGCGCGGTTTTTTTCTGGCTGTTTCCGCAGTTTGGTCAGCAGGCCGTGGCGCAACTGACGGCCTCGTTCTGGAAATGTCTGCTGGTCGGGTTTTTTGTTCTGGCCTTGAGCCCTATGGTCTGTCTGGTGGGGGCGCTTTCCCTGGTGGGCTTGCCGTTCAGCCTGTTGCTCGTGAC